>CACWUH010000090.1 GCA_902764015.1 uncultured Methanobrevibacter sp.
AACTTAAAGGATAAATATTTAGAATCCTTCTAAATATTCCTTTTCACATGCCGAGATAGTCTAGTCTGGTAAGGCGCAGGACTTGAAATCCTGTGAGGTTATCCTCGCCTGGGTTCAAATCCCAGTCTCGGCGTTTTATCTATATCTATTTTTAAAACAAGTTTTGTAATTTTATATCCAATTCGTCAAGATTGGACACAATATCATCTTTATCTAAATCATCTATTTTTGGCCTTTGAATCATCACAACTGCAATGTCCTTTTGGTTTGCTGCATTGATTTTTTCAATCACGCCACCCACTTCACCGCTTTCCTTTGTAATCATCACGCCTGCATCATACTTTTCAATCAGTTCGATGTTTTCTTCAAGGCTGGCGGCACCTTTCATTGCAATGATGTGTGACGGGTCAATTCCCAGCTTTTCGCATTTCTCGATGGAACTTTCCACCTTTAAAATCCTTGGGTAGAACCTGTCGACGCTTACGTGTTTCAGGACATCCTCCATCGTGTTTGCTCCTGCAAAATGTAGCACGTTTCCTTCACTGAATTCACTTTCAATCAGCTTTCCTGCCTCGTCAAATGAATCTGCGTAATGGATATGTGATGTGTCCACCTCTTCAAGGTTTGTGGTAGGTCTTTCAAAGCGGATGTAGGGCATTTCAAGCTCTTTTGCAATGCTTGTGCTGGTTTGGGTTATGTGTGATGCAAATGGATGTGTTGCATCAACCAGAATGTCAATATCTTCCCTTTTGATTATGTTGATGAGCTCGTCCTTTGGAAGTGGACGGGCTATCACATCATCACTTCCGGATTGCCGGGCAAGTCTTGCCCCGTATTCCGTGGTGGTTGTTGTCAGGATGTATGAATCATAATTTCTCTTGACATGCTCGATGATGTTTGTGGAGTCCTTTGTTCCTCCGAGTATTAATATCTTCATTTAATCACTCTGTTCATTATTTTTTCTGCAATGACTATCGTAAACGCAACAACCACAATAACAGCCCAATCGATTAATGATATTGAAGTCGTTCTGAATATGACCTGCAGCTGTGGCAGGTATATGATGAGCAGCTGAAGCAGGAATGATCCGATGATTGCCAGATACAGGTAGGTGCTTGGCTTTTCGGAATTCGCTTTCCTGTTGTATGCATTGAATAGCTGATACATGACAAACAGCGTGAATGCGACTGTCATTGCATTTCTTTCACCTGAATTTGTGCTTAATTTCCAGCTGAAAACTGCAATTGTTCCGATTGCCATCACGATGCCTGAAATCAATATCTCAAGCAGTGTC
Organism: uncultured Methanobrevibacter sp.; assembly: GCA_902764015.1. GTDB lineage: Archaea > Methanobacteriota > Methanobacteria > Methanobacteriales > Methanobacteriaceae > Methanocatella. Next base: position 1,295 of record CACWUH010000090.1, read on the forward strand.
TTTCTTGTCAGTATGTCTCCGGTTTCAGGAGGCCTTTTCATCAAATCCCTTTCTGCCCCCTCGACACCAAGGGTCTGTGCCGGAGGACCATCCATCACGATATTGAGCCATAGAAGCTGTACCGGATTGAACGGCAGTGGCAGGCTCAGAAGCGATGTGCCGATAATCGTCAATATTGCTCCGACATTTGTCGAAACCTGGAACTTGACGAACCTTTTGATGTTGTCATAGATTTTACGGCCTTCCTCGACTGCCTTGACGATTGTTGCAAAGTCATCATTCTGCAGAATCATGTCCGCCGATTCCTTTGCAACGTCGGTACCGTCACCCATTGCCACACCGATTGATGCCTTTTTGAGTGCAGGAGCATCGTTGACACCGTCTCCGGTCATTGCCACGATGTTGTCTGAGCTTTTAAGCGCTTCGACGATTCTCATTTTCTGCTTTGGCTTTACCCTTGCATAGACCTGGATGTCATCTGCGATGGCGAGATACTCTTCGGTTGAAAGTTTTTCCAGCTCGCCGCCACTGATTACCCTTCCGGTTGTCAGTATTCCAAGGTCCCTTGCGATTGCACATGCCGTCTTTTCATAGTCTCCGGTAATCATCTTTACCTTGATTCCGGCGTTTATGCAGTCATTAACAGCCTTTTTGGCATCCTTTTTCGGTGGGTCTATCAGCCCGAGCAGTCCTGTAAAGATCAGGTTTTCTTCGGTTTCGCATTCGTCCTCAATCTTGTATGCAAAGCCGATTACCCTCAATGCATTTATGCTCATTTCGTCAATTTTTTTGATTATCGTTTCCTTGCTTTTAGCATCAATTATTTCAATGTTTCCATCATAATCTATGTGTTTGCATTTGTCTAGAATTATTTCTGGCGCACCTTTTGTAAAGACGATATTGTTTTCACCGTTTAGGCTATGTATGGTGGTCATCATTTTACGATTGCTGTCAAGTGGAATTTCTCCGACCCTTTCCAAATCGCCTTTATGGTTTTGGCAGAATTTAAGAATCGCGCCGTCTGTCTGGTCGCCTATGACCTCTCCGTTACTGATGGTGGCGTTGTTGCATAGCTTTCCGATTTCCAATGTTTTGGATTCGTTGGTGAAGTAGGATTCCACAACTGTCATCCTGTTTTCGGTCAGGGTCCCGGTCTTGTCACTGCAGATGATTGTGCATGAGCCTAGAGTTTCAACGGAGAGAAGCTTTCTGACGATGGCATTTGACTTTGCCATCTCGGACATGCCCAATGCAAGTGTCAGTGTCAGGACTGCAGGCAATCCTTCGGGAATGGCCGCAACTGCAAGTGCAACGGCGGTCATGAATGTTTCAACAATAGGAATTCCCTTGGCAAGCTCCAGAATGAAGATTGCGATACATACGAGTATTGCAATCAATGACAATGTCTTTCCAAGCTTTCCGACTCTGGCCTTGAGGGGAGTGTCCTCATCTTCATCCTGAACGATTTCGGCGATTTCGCCAATCTGCGTTTTCATTCCGATTGCCACAACGACTCCAACGCCATTTCCGGAAAGGATATTGGAGTCCATATACACTTCGTCCCTGATTTCCTTTTTTACCGCTTCGGATTCGCCGGTAAGGGAGGATTCATCACAGGTCAGGTCATTGACTTCAACCAGCACCAGATCTGCAGGCACCTTGTCGCCTTCCTCAAGGATGACGATGTCTCCGATTGTCAGCTCTTCGGAGTTGATCCTTTCGGCAATCCCCTCTCTTCGAACCACGGCGGTCTTGACGATAAAGCTTTTTAGGCTTTCCATGGCTTTCTGTGAGCGGTATTCCTGAATGAATCCCATGATGACATTCAAAAGAACCGCAAGAAGAATCACGCATGCGTCAATGACGTCTCCGATTGCATATGATGCGGCGGCCGCAACCAGAAGAAGTCCGATTAGAACATCCACAAACTGAATCAGGAATAATTTGATTAATGGGGTCGGCTTTTTCTCTTCGATTCTGTTTGGGCCGTACTTTTCCTGTCTTTTGAGAACTTCCCTCTGGCCAAGCCCTTCAGCTGATGTGTTGTATTGGGATAGAATGTCTTCCATTTGTTCACCTTAAAGTGTAGAAACTTGCTCTTTTGAAATTTTTTAATTTCATTTTAACCTTTCCGGTATTTAAATCTTCGTTTGTCAAAGGCTTTATTATGAGCTGCGAGCCGATTTCGACTGCAAGCCTCACCAAATATGGCTGAAGCTCGCTCGGGGGCCTGATGGAATATATGATATCGACATCCCTGTACAAGTCAAGATTGGGATTTGTGATGTCATCTTTTATCACAGTCTCGTCTTTCGGAGCGATGTCGGTTTTAATCAGAGTGATGTTGTCCTTTGAAGCCAGGCAATTGGCAATCCTGTCGAACCTGCCGACTGCAACTTCGGCAATCTTGACATTTTTATCTCCGGCTTCGCTCAAGATATATTGCGCAAAATCGTCCCACATTTTTTATCCTCAAATTACTATTTGTCATCAAAACTATTAAATACATTGATTTTTAAATTTTAATTTGCTATGATTGTTAGGAAATTCAAGCCAAAGGATTTAAAAAGAGTTTATGAAATAGAGAACATGTCATTCAATCAGTCCTATGGCATTAACATGTTCCAGCAATTGTATGAAATGGGCGTTGGGTTTCTGGTGGCTGAAGAGGATGGCTATGTCATCGGATATGTCCTTTTCTGGATTAAATATGAAAACCAGGGCCACATTATTTCCATCGCCGTCGACAAGAATTACCGTCGCCTGAAGGCAGGAACCCAGCTTCTGGTAAAGGCCATATCGATACTGTCCCTTCTCAGTCTCGACACAATCTATCTGGAAGTCAATGAGAACAATGCCGGTGCGATTGAATTCTACAAGACATTCAACTTCAAGATTGACAGGGTCGTTCCAGGGTATTACGAGAATGGGGATGGGGCAATGCTGATGTATCTGCACCTTAAAGGGCGCTGAAGTTTCCCGCTAGCACCTGCTTGTATTGGGCTATGGCCTCTGGAGGGATGTTTCCGGTTGCATAGAAAATAGCAATCAGCGCGATGTAGAAGACAAAAATCGCCAATTGGATATGTCCGTGCTTTCGGGCAACAGGGTCCTTTCTGGTTGAAAGGTAAATCGCAATGATTAGACCAATGACGCCTCCAAGGATTGAAAAGATGTATCCGAAAAATATCAGCCATCTGCTTGTCCTGTGTGGCCTTTCTTTGGGAGGGTTTTGCACAACCTCTTTTTGTATAACTATCGGTCCGATGGTTGTGGTGCTTGTTGTTTCGAATTGCTGCTTGAAAAGCAATGGGGTACCACATTTGACGCAGTATTCCGCTTCTGGTGGATTGTTAAAACCGCATGCGGGACAAGTGTCTATATTCGCTTCGATCTTTGGGAATTCATGTCCGCATTTATAGCAAAATCCATATTGGTCATCGGCGGTGGTACCGCATTGTGGGCATCTTCTAATCATACTATCACTTATTTAATTAATTAAATTATGATTGCTTATAAATCTTTTGTAAAGGTATATTAAACTTGTCGGAGATAGAATTTAGTGATGATTGAAAAAATTGAAATCACCCAAAGGTTCAATTTCAAGCGGCTGAACCGCCATTATGAGTGCTTTACGATTGATTTGATAAATAATAATGCATATTATAAGATTTCCGAGCGGGGAAGCGGCGACAAGTTTTTAACTGATCATTCTCTTTGCGACGACTCATGGATTGACATGCTCGTCGACTTGAGGCGCAGCATGACAAGCCGGATTTACTCATTCAGCGAATCCCAAAAGGACAGGTTTATCCAGGATTTCAATGATTTGGGCCTTTTTGACGGGTTTGCCGGCGAGGAGTTCACATATTTCGAAAAGATAGAACTGATATATTCCTGCAAGGTCATCATCTATTCGACGGACAATTTTGAGGAATACAACTTCAAAAATGATTTCCCATTGAATTGGATTCGCTTTGGAGAGATTTTAAAGAATCTGTTTGATTTCGATGTTCTGCACCTGAACTATCAAAGGCGGCTGGTGACTCCGCTTTACTTTGACATCAGACGGGACGGCGTCTATTTGAATGATAAGCTGGATGTCAAGGCAATTGAATTCGGCCATTACCGCACATATCCATATGAGCTTCCAAATCCCCGATTGATAATTAATTTTTCTGAAAACAGGGTTGACGGATATATCGAAAAGGAGCTGACCTCAAGCGACAAGGACCTGATTCTTGGATTGCTGGAGAAATATCACGTTTACATGTGGATTTTCGATGAATACCACAACAAGTCAAACACTCGTGATCCGGATGATTTGGAGGGTTATGACTGGTATCTGGAGATAGTTTTTGAAAATGACATCATATGGCACATATTCGGCTATAATGACTATCCTGACACCTATGTTGCGTTGGCGCGTGAGGTGGCTGAAATTACTGGAATGGATTTACTGGAAATGAATACGATTTCCAGTAATGACTTGGAATTGTTTGAAAAGTTTG
>CACWUH010000091.1 GCA_902764015.1 uncultured Methanobrevibacter sp.
TTTTAAAAATAATTGATACAAAAGAATTGAAATAAATAAAAATTAGTTTGAATATACGAAAAATAATTGAAATTAAGCCTAAAAATTTTTTGACAAAAATCAAAAATCAATTTTGGCGGACACCCTTTAAAATAAAAAAAAGAATTGTAGAACTTGCCCAAAAAGAGCAAGTTTAAATCAATTTAGTTTTCAATGTACTTCTTTAAATCTTCGGCCTTGTCGGTTCTCTCCCAAGGAAGGCCTTCGATACCGAAGTGGCCGTATTTTGCGGTCTGCTTGTATGTGGTGTCCCTCAAGCCAAGTGTTTCGATGATTCCGTCCGGAGTAAGCTTGAAGTTTTCACGCACGATTTTATCAAAGTCAAGACCTTCAGCGCCTGTTCCGAATGTGTCCACCATCACTGAAGTAGGTTCGGCAACGCCGATTGCATAGGACAGCTGGATTTCACATTTTTCAGCAAGTCCGCTTGCCACTATGTTCTTGGCGATGTATCTTGCCATGTAGCATGCGCTTCTGTCCACCTTGGTGCAGTCCTTTCCGGAAAACGCTCCGCCTCCGTGGCGTGCATATCCTCCGTAGGTGTCGACGATGATCTTACGGCCTGTCAAACCGGCGTCCCCGTGAGGGCCTCCGATTTCAAATTTGCCAGTCGGGTTGATGTGCTCCTTGGTGTCCTCTGTCATCAGGCCTTCAGGGATGACTGCCTTGAACAATTTCTCGCGGATGTCTTCTTTCAGCTTTTCCTGGTCGTCTGAGACGGTCTCGTCATGCTGGGTTGACAATACCACGGCATCAAGTGAAACAACGTTTCCATCCTTGTCGTAATTGACAGACACCTGTGCCTTTCCGTCAGGCCTCAGGTAAGGAATCTCACCGCTTTCCCTTAACTCGGTCAGCTTATTGGTTAATTTACGGGCCAAATCAATAGGATAAGGCATCAGTGATTCGGTTTCGTTTGTCGCAAATCCGAACATCATTCCCTGGTCACCTGCTCCGCTTTCATCATCTCCCCTGTCAACTCCCTGGTTGATGTCCTGGGACTGTGCGTGGAGCCTGTTTGAAACCTTGCATGTGTTTCCGTCGAATTCAAGTTCAGGCTTGTCGTAGCCTATCTCGATGATTGTGTCCCTGATGATCTTTTCAATGTCATCCTCTGAGAGATCGGTATTTGAGGTTATCTCGCCAAATACCATGCAAAAGTCAGTTGTCACACAGGTTTCGCATGCGACATGGGAATTCTTGTCGCCTGCCATGTATGCGTCCAATATTGCATCGGATATGATGTCAGCGACCTTGTCGGGGTGTCCCTGTGTCACTGATTCTGATGTAAATGTTCTGTATACTTCACTCATATTATCACCAAACGTATTCTTAAAGAATATGAATAATCCTAAATGCCGAATGGAAAAAACATTTCCATTCAAGCATGTGCGCTAAAAACATCTATGCCTTTAACATTTCATATTAATATATACTATATTAGTTTATATATTTTATCTATAAAATATCTTTTCAAAAATTTCCGAATGCCGGAACATAATCAACATGCAAATGCTTCGATTCCACCCAAATTAAAATTATACTTAATGCGAAAGATTAGTTTAAATCGAATGAACTTTTAAAATGCATCAATACAGAAGCAAAACCTGCCGGCCGGCATGACTCGGTGCACATCACCAAAGCAAAAAGCGAAAAGTGTTTCCAACACCAACATATAAAAACGATGAGGAAAATAAATACAAATGAATTTTTAATTAAGTGTGATTGTCATGGATATTTTATTTTTAAACTTACCATATGAATTTATGATTAGCAGAGCCAGCAGATGGCCTGAAAAAACAAAATCCGGTACCCTTTACTATCCATACTGGATTTCCTATTGTGTAGGAGTTTGCGAAGAACAGGGATTTGACTGCAAACTGGTCGATTGTATCACAAAAGGATTTACAGTCGAAGACACCATAAACGAAATCAGACTGTCAAGCCCAAAGTGGATAATGTGTGAAATAACAACTCCGACCTCAAGCTATGACTACAGCACATTGAAGGCCATAAAGAAGGCATTTCCCGAAATCAAGCTGATTGTCGGCGGAACCCATGCCACAATACTTCCGCAGGAAGTTCTCACTAAATGTCCCGAAGCCGACTTTGTCGTGCGTCAGGAATACGATTTCACGGTTCCCCAACTCGTAAAGGCAGTCGAAAACGGCGAGGACATATCCGAAGTAAAGGGAATATCATACATCAAGGATGGCGAAATCATCCACAACGAGGACTGCGAGCTTACAGACCTGGACAAGCTCCCTTTCGTCTCCAAGGTCTATCAGAAATACCTCAACGTCAACGACTACTCATATGCGCTGGCGCAAAACCCTATGATACAGATTGTCGCTTCAAGGGGCTGCCCGAACCAGTGCAACTTCTGCTCATACCCTTCAACCATGGGAGGAAGGCTCTACAGGACAAGAAGCGTGAAGGACCTTGCAGACGAGTTCGAATACATCCTCACCGAAATGCCTGAGATCAAGGAAATCTTCATTGAGGACGACACCTTCACGGTAAACCAGCAAAGGGTCAGCGAATTCTGCGACGAAATCATCAAAAGGGGCCTCAAGCCAATCTGGTCATGCAACACCCGTGTGGATCTGGACTACAACACAATGAAGAAGATGCATGATGCCGGATGCAGACTCCTTGTGGTCGGATACGAATCAGGAAACCAGAAGGTCCTGGACGAAACCAAAAAGGGAATCACACTCGAGCAGTCCAGGGAATTTGCAAAAAACACTCAGAAATTGGGAATCAAGGTGTTCGGATGCTTTATGATAGGCCTTAAGGGCGACAATCTTGAAACAATCAACGACACCTACGAATTTGCAAAGGAAATCCACCCAGACATGTGCTTCTTCCAGCAGGCTGTGCCTTTCCCCGGAACCGAATTCTACCAGTGGGTCAAGGATGAGGGATATCTCACCACAGAGGACTATTCACAGTGGCTCAACTCAGACGGATACCTCAACTGCCTTGTCGACTATCCATACGCATCTCCCAAAGAGATTGAAAAGCTCAGAGACAGCATGATGAGCAAGTACTACTTCTCATTTGCATACATCGGAAAGACATTCCTTGCAAACCTCGACTGGACCGAGTTCAAGCGCGTGTTCAAGGGCGGAACCCAATACGTGGGATTCAGGCTGCACAAGATGGTCAAGGGCGGCGACGACTAGCTACATGCTCAATATCTTTATCAGATTCACAAGACTCCAGCCCATAATCCCCTTCTTTTTATATATCTTGTCGATGGCTGAAATCTCCCTGTAAAGCATCTCTTTTTCGGACTTGTCAAAATCGCCCTGGCGAAGCAGATTTATGTAGTTTACAAAAAAAGGATTGATCATTGTCGAAACGTCAGCAAAGCCTTCGCTGTTGCACTTCTCGATGGCGGTCCGGTATGACCTGATTGTGTCGATGACCAGCTGAAACTTCACGTTTTTGGTGATGGACAGATTTCCGTCAAACCTCATGGAATAGTTCACGATGACCTCGCTGTTGAGAAGAACTATTTTTGAGTTGAAGAACACGTCGAGAACGAAGTTCAGGTCCTCACCTGCAGTGAACTCCTTGAACGGGGCGAACTTTTCACGACGGATTATTTTTGTCCAGATTGCGGGAAGCATCTTCAGTATTTCCGGATTCTCATGGACGTCATCGATGACTACCCTGTCGCTGTACTCCAATGGCCTGCCGTATAGAATCGGATAAAGAATCCTTGTCCAGACAAAGCCCAGGCCCCTTGAAAACTTGGGATAGACCTTGATGTCGTTGACCTTAGGGTCATATGGCGAATAGGAAATCAGCCGGCAGTCGTCATACACCCTCCAGTACCTTCCGACAACCGCATCGGCATCGCCTGAGGAAATCTCATTATAGAGGGCTTCGCAGGCAGTCGGCGTGTAGGTGTCGTCCGCATCCAAAAACATTATATAGTCTGCTGTGGTATGCCTGAATGCTATATTGCGGGGAATATGGGGGGCTCCGACATTTTCTTTAAGATGAATGGCATTGAAGTTAGGGTATTTGGCGCAGTATTCATCGATTATGTCGCCTGAACTGTCGGTCGAGGCATCGTTTACGATGACAACCTCCAGATTCTCGAGCCCAATGCTCTGGTTGACTATGGAGTCAAGGGTATCCCTTAAAAACTTCTCGGCATTGTAGACCGGCATTATGATTGAGACCTTATAATCTGACATCACTTGAATTTTTATTGAAGGTAGTATATAAAATTAAAAATTCTCCGGAGCAAAGACTATTCACCCCACAATTTTGGAAAACAGTCCGAGCCAAAGATTACTCCATAAAATCAATATTGCTTTTAATTCAATTGCATGTTGAAATAAATATTGTTATGAGTTTGAAATGTAATTTTGAAGAATTTGGATAACTTTATATACTAAATGAGATATACCATTAGTATACAAAGCTAATTAAGGTGACTGTGATGAAATATCCAAAAAACAACTTAAATGAAGTGATTTTCCATATTAAATTTTCTCCATTGTCAAAATTATGTGCCAATGAAAATGACGCCATTGCCGAATTTCAAAAGAAGGTTGAAAAAGAATTTCCCAACATCGAGTTTGAAAAGAAAAGAAAGCCAAAGTATAACGCCGACCGCACAGGCAAGCTCGGCGAAGACAGAAATGAGAAACATTCAACATGGATTCTGTCAAACGAAAATAAGCAGATTCAAATAAGCGGCAGAGAACTGAGGATGATTCATGACGGAGAAATTTACGATGGTTTTGACGATTTCATGGGGGATGTGAATCTTATTGTCAACGAACTGGACGAATATGACTTGACGAATGTCGAATTCATCGGTTTGAGATACATCAACCAGTTTAAAATACGAAACGAAGACCAGATTGATGAATACTTCAATCCAAGCCTCCATCTGAAAAAGGAGGAGTTCAGCAAAAATGAATTCGTAGAATCCCTCACAAAGACCGATCTCATCATTGGAAACTATGATTTGATTTTAACCTATGGTCGCTTTAACCCGGATTATCCAAACAGAACCTCAAAAAAAGATGTAATACTTGATTATGACTGCATTAATCAATATGATGAAGAACCCGACTATATTTCCGTAAACCTAAAGAAAATGCACAGAATAATTGAAAGCAGGTTTGAAAACGACATTAAGGACAGGTTGAGAGAAGAGATGGGGTGGAAAAATGACTAGAAAAAATACTAAAAAAAACAGGAAACGGTTGAGAGATTTTGACGTGGACAGAACAGTCTATAGAATGAACGGCCCTCGAATCACTAAAAGATTTAAAATAGATTGGTGATATTATGAAATCAAATATTGAATCAATTTATCTTAATAATGAAAGAATACCCCGACCTCTTTAAGGTTGGGGATGAATTTCAGATTGGGGTGTACTTTTGTATTTAGGTATTTTTTGGGTTTTATTTTGTTAAATATTTGATTTTTGGCTGTTTTTATTTGGTGTTTGTGTTCAGTATACTTTTTTTTGGATGGGATTAGTTTTCAAATGCTCTTGGTGAAGGTTTATATACTATTACATATGATATAGTAGTATATCATTTGTAAATGTGTTAAAGGGAATGATATGTTTATATAAAACTCATTAATCATAGGGGTTTTTTTGGGGATGAAAGTTGTTAATAAGTATCTTAATGTTAGGATTTATCCGGGTAAAGTGGATAAAAATGATAATGGAGAAAAAATTGTCACTATTGACGAAATTGAATCCAACATAGGCATTTACAGATTCATTTACAACAAGGAATTAGAATTCATTAATCATTTCAGACAGTTATTAATCCAAAACGGTTACAAGGACAAGTTCATAGTCAATGATGCCTCCTGCAACAGGGTCTTGAATATGCTGATGCAGGAATATCCTTTCTTGAAA
>CACWUH010000092.1 GCA_902764015.1 uncultured Methanobrevibacter sp.
GAATTAATATTCATGAAAAGAAAAAGTAGCTATTAATTATATATAATTTAAAAAAGTAAAATATTATTAATTAACATAATTGAGGTATTATATGAAAGGTGACGTATATTACGGAAAAGGAATTAGAGAACTGGAAGGGGAATATCCTGACTTGTATGAAACAGTGTCTGATATAAACAATACTGTCTGGAACGGCAAGGTATTGGATTATAAGACTCAAAAGCTGGTTGCAATTGGAATTGCTGCATCACGTGCAGATGCAAGAGCCACCAAAAAACAAATCAGAAGCGCCATTGAAGTGTTGGGTATTACAAAGGATGAAATTGTGGATGTTTTAAGAGTGGTCTTATTGACTTCAGGAATGCCTGCATTTTCCAAATCACTTCAAATCCTGAACAGTGTTGTCGAAGCCATTGAAGAGGAAAGAGAAGATAAGGCTTAGATTCTTCTCTTATCTTTTGTTATTTTTTTTTTACTGTAATGTGATAATTCTTTTTGGATTTCACATTCCACATTGTCATATAAAGTAATCGTTTGAGTTTTGTGTGTGCCTGTCTTTTGAGATTTTTTCTTCATACTCATTTTTTCTGGCATTGCATTCGATTTTGTTTCCTCTTAATCTATCTCCTTTTTTAGTATATATTCCCATAATCTCACCTATCTTTTGTAATAATTCCTTCATCTTCCAGTTCCTCAAGAATTTCACATATGTCGCTGAAATCCAGTTTCAATTCTTCTTCGATATCTGGTGCAAAAATATCGTCATGATTTTGACAATATTCGGTAATCTCCTTTTTTTGTTGTTCTCGAGGAATGTCTCTGATGAGTATTTCTCGTTCCACACTGCTGTCATAATCATTGTTAAAATAAGCAGTTCGTGCAATCAGATTAATGGCACTATTATTGTTCATCTTATCATATTTTTCATTCTGGAGATGTGGGAACAATACTATTGGACAGGGTATATCGTCAATAAGAGGTTCAATTTTGGCATAAATGTCATTAAAATGATTTAACATTCCATTGAAAAACATTTCCTCACCAACATGAACATTTAACAATAGTTTGGTTTCAGTGGTCCAGTTAATTTGATCTGAAACTTCAAGTGAAAATTTGGTATTGGGGAAATGTTTTGTTAATTATGGTTTAATTGCTTCAAGTATTTCTAAAGTATTTTCATTGTTTTGAATAAATTCGTTTATTTCTTCTTTTGGTGAAATCAGTAGGAATTCTTTGTTCAAATCATTTCTCATAATTTTCCCTCCATTGTCTCATTTTGAAAAATTGCATCCACTTTGAAATATTGCTTCAAACTCAAAGCAGATTGATTCATTCATGGTTTACTAAATCATATGATTTTAATTGCTTATATATCTGTTGGGATATTTATAGTTGTTGGTTTGTTGCCGTCAATATTGTTGTAATGATAAAAATGAAATTATGAATGGATTTTAAATAAAATAAGGAATGGGGATTGATTTGATGGGTGATGTGCAATATCTTCAGCCTAGAATCTGATGTATCATTTCAAATGTAAAAAACAGGATGAACAGAATCATTCCTAAATTCAGATAAACAGTTTTAAATGGACTTTTCAGTGCAATTTGGGTTTTTGAACCGTTGAATCTTGCCTTTTTGATTTGTGTAAGTCCGTAAAGGCCGATTATCAAAAAGATAAACAATATCACAACATATGCCAGTATTATTGCTGCGTCCACTGTATTCATGCTTGCCTGGATGTTCATGACTGAGTTTGCAAGGATTATGCTCACGACAGAGCCCATGAAGTTGACGATTGCATGCAGGATTATTGTGTAGGTTATCCTTCCGGTCTTGATGTAGACGTATGCAAAAAATCCTCCCATCAGAAAGGCATAGAAGAACTGGTTGAGGTTTCCATGGAAGAATGCAAAAAGCACTGCCGATAGGATTATGGATACCTTTGCGCCGTACTTTATTGTCTTGTCAATCAGGAACTTTCTGAAAAGTATCTCCTCACATATCGGAGCGATTATGCTGATTATCGCTAAGTTGAGCCATAGGTCTGTGTTGTTGATGAGCTGCTGGACGGGATTATCGATATTTGTCTGCATGGCGCCGCCCAAAAGCATTGTAATGGCCAGGCCAATCAGGTTTCCAATCCACATCAGGGTCATTGTGATTCCGATATAGATTATGAATGTCTTTGCATTGATGCCGGATTTTTCGATTTCAGTATCATCCAGCTTCTTCATAAGCCAGTAGAAGACCGGAAACGGCAGTAAGTAATTGCAGAGTGATGATATGCAGGTTAAAATGTTCATGTCTGAGAGATATTCCGGATTTGTCATATTCATTATGTTGACGATGATTATCTGGAATATTATCGCTATCACTCCGAGTATCAGATAATTTGCCCCAATTTTTGAGAAAAACTTTTTGTGTTCCTTCAGCTCTTCACCCATATTCATAATTACAATCTCAAGATATATATTTATTTCACATCTAATTTTTCTAAAGTTTTTATATCATTAAAACATAACTAATAATGTATTAAAAAATATTTGATTAAGTGGTTTAATGTTTGATAATTATAGAAATAAGTTCATTCCATTGATTCTGCCGATTTGCATAATCATTTTCTGGTATCTGATTACCGAGGGATTTGGCATCGTCAATCCTTATATTCTGCCTGGTCCGATTGAGGTTTGCAAGTCAGCCTGGGAACTGATAGTCTCGGGCAAGCTTCTTTCAAACACACTGGACACATTGTATAAGGTATTCGGCGGTCTTATTCTGGCGGCGGTCGTTGCCATTCCTTTGGGAATTCTGATGGGATGGTATAAGACCCTCGAGGATATTGCAACTTTGGTGATAAGTGTCTTAAGGCCGATTCCGCCTGTCGCATGGATTCCGTTTTCGATTTTGTGGTTTGGAATCGGAATGTTTCCGGCAATATTCATCATTTTCATGGGATGCGTATTCCCGATACTGGTCTACACGATGGATGGTGTTAAAAGAACCGATACTGTTTTAATCGAATCAGCCCAGACCCTGGGCGCTAGCGATTGGAATGTCCTGAAGAGGGTTATATTGCCTTCCGCCGTTCCTTATATCGTGTCCGGTTTGAAGGTCGGTGTCGGCATTGCTCTGATGTGTACAATTTCAGCCGAAATGGTAGGTTCAAGCAGCGGTTTGGGTTATATGATTCTGACAGCAACAAGCTTATTTGATCCTGGTACAACCGTTGTCGGTATGCTTGATATTGGAGTGATTGGTATTATATTGGATTATATATTTACTAAAGCTCAAGAGAGGATATTCTGGTAGGTGTTAATGTGTCAATTGAAGTAAAAAATATTAACAAATCATTCAAAAGCAAAAAGACAAATCAGCTATCAGTTTTGGAAGACATCAATCTGACAATAGACGATGGCGAACTGGTTTGCCTTTTAGGGCCTTCCGGCTGCGGCAAAACCACTCTGCTGAGACTGATTGCAGGCCTTGATCAGCCTACCTCAGGAGAGATTATTGCAAACGGAGAGAAAGTCTTGAAGCCATCAGGTGACAGGGCAGTGATTTTTCAGCAATATTCACTGTTCCCATGGCTTACAGTACTTCAAAATGTAACGTTTGGATTGGAGATGACAAACAAGGGTTCAAAAGAGGAAAATGTTGCTGCCGCAGAGAGATACCTGACAAGTGTCGGTTTAATTGACTTTAAGGATAGCTATCCTCACGAACTTTCAGGCGGTATGAAACAAAGGGTCGCAATTATCAGATCCTTGCTTAACCATTCACCAATCCTGTTGATGGATGAGCCGTTTTCTGCATTGGATATGCAAAATAGGCATAAGCTTCAGTCACAGCTGATTGGCGTTTGGAAACGCTTTGAAAACACGATAGTTTTTGTAACCCACGATGTTGATGAGGCGGTATACCTGGCTGATAAAATCGTCATTATGGGCAAGAACCCCGGAAGAATCGATAAGGTCATTGAAGTTGATATGGAAAGGCCTAGAAAAAGGGATTCCGAGGAATTCATCGCCCTTCAGGAATCAATCGTTGAAAATCTTGATATGGGAGAGTAGTTAGATTTTAGCTATCAATGTCCCATAATTTCCATTTTTTATTCCTTCATAAACATAATCCAGTGCCTTTAGGATTGATGTGTTCAGGTCATTGTTTTTCGCTAAATAAGCAACAATTGCAGATGAGAGATTGCAGCCTGTGCCGTGCAGATTGTCTGTTTCAATCAATTCTTGTTTTACAACGGAAACTTCGCCGTCAATGTTGATGGTGTTTATTCCATCCAGATGGCCTCCGGTAATGATGCTGTTGCATTTTATCATTTCCGATGCCTTCATTGCATCTTCTTTTGAGGTGATTTTTAAATCAGTCAGTTTTTCGGCTTCGGCAACATTTGGTGTGGTTAAAATTGCTTTTGGAAGCAGGTATTTATTAAATGCATCAGCAATGTCCTCTCGTGTCAGATCTCCGCCGGATGTTGCAACCATGACCGGATCGACCACTGCCTTCAGGTCATATTCACTAATTTTTTTTCCAACAAGTTCAATTATTTCCGGCGAGTAGAGCATTCCGGTTTTAACGTATTTAACTTCATATTCGTCCAATACGGAATCCATCTGCTCTTCAATGTAGTCTGGTGAAACCGGCAGTGTTGAAAAGAATTTATATGGATTTTGTGCAGTCAGTGCCGTAACGATGCCTGTTCCGTAGGCTCCAATTGCCTGGAATGTCTTCAAATCGGCAAAAACGCCGGCGCCGGCAGACGGGTCAACGCCTGCAATGGACATCACTATCATCTAATCAGCCCTTGTCACCTTAAGGCGTTCGCTGCCTCTAGATGATTCGACGTTAACTTTAAGTTCCTTTAAATATTGTCTGGTGTGGGTCTTCTTGCCGTGAATCATGATTTCGCCCAAATCTTCAGTGGTATTGACGTCAAGCGCCATGAAAAATGAGTCATGAACCTGCGGATTCAGCTTTTTCTTTTCGGCAGCCTGCAGATGTTCCTTGTAGCTGAACCCTTCATATCTTGTGCGTATTGCCATCGGTTTCATGATAATCATGTTTGTTCCTCCGCCTTTTGAGGGAACGATGATGAAATCCAACTGTTTTGAGGCGTCAATAACCATCTGGACGTTGGTTTTGCCGATTAATGGAATGTCTGAAGGCACAATAATGATTTTTTTGGTTTTTCCCTTTAACAGTTTCATTGCCTGCGTCATGGCCTTGTTCAGGTTGGAATTGTCGTTTTCAAGAATCGTATTCACGTTCAGGCTTTCCGCATACTTCAAGACTTCTTCGTCACGGCTGATGATAAAAATCTTGTCCACATGCCTTTTCAGGGTATCGGTCACGTCCCGAAGCATTGCCTTCAGGAGATTTTCCCTCTCTTCAGGGGATAAGAATGGGGAAAGTCGGGTTTTTGCATTTTTGAATGTTGTTACCGGGATTATTGCGTAGAT
>CACWUH010000093.1 GCA_902764015.1 uncultured Methanobrevibacter sp.
AAGGCAACCCTGAATGTCACAAGGATAACTCCTAAGCTCAATTATACATTGAAGGAATATTCAGATTCCTATTCATTTGCAGGAGTATTGTCCCAGGCGGCCACAGGAGGAAGTTTCATTTATACATTAGGCGGCAAGGACTATGTAGTAAAATACAATAGAGGATTTTCAGACTATGTAATCCACACCACTCGTGCAGGTGTTTACAATATTACCGTAAGATTCACCGGAGACAATAATCTGAATCCGGTATCCGAATCATTCATTCTTACTCTAAAAAATAAGGCAGACACCATATCTGCATCCGGCGTTACCGTATCATATGGTCAAAGCGGCCGTGTTTCACTCACTTTACTTTATTCCGATGGAAAAGCCAAGGCAAATTCCAGAATAACTGTTGTCGGAAACGGCAAGACCTCATATCTCACCACAAACTCCTATGGAAAGGCAACATATACATTCAACTGGAATGCCGGAACATATACCGTCAAGTTCACAAGCAACAACAATGGCGCAAAGACAGTTAATGTGGTTGTCAAAAAGTCAACCCCTGCAATCACAGCGGCTAAAAAGACATACAAGGTCAAGACCAAGACCAAAAAATATACCGCAACATTCAAGCTGTCTAACCGCAATCTTAAAAATTACAAGCTTACATTAAAGGTCAAGGGCAAGACCTATTCCGCCATAACCAATGCAAAGGGACAGGCAACATTCAAGATTACCAAATTGAAGAAGAAAGGAACCTTCAAGGCAGTCATCACATTTGCCGGAGACAAGAACCTTAACAAGGTCACCAAAAGCGTAAAGATCAAGGTCAAATAGCAATGCTTATGAACGGTTTAAACAAAAACAGCACTGATTTTAAGGTAATGTGCGATAAGATAGACGCCATCTCGGATTTGAATGCATTGAAGCGCATTGCAAAAAATGATTCCGATTACAGGATTCGCATCCGGGCAGTTGCAAGGATATCGGATGACTCTTTTTTATATGAGATTTCCAAAAGCGATTCAAACAGAAAGGTCAGGATTGCTGCAGTGGCCAACATCACAAATTCTGATTATCTAAAAAGCATTGCCGAAGGCCACGCCGACTGCCACGTGAGGGCGGCGGCCATAGAAAAAATCAATGACAAGAATGTATTGGAGCGCATTGCCCAAAACGACTCAAACAAAAGAGTCAAAAAAACAGCTTTAAAAAAATAAAAAATATTATGCAACAGTGAATGTTACATAATGTGCTCTTCTTTTACTGGCGGCTTTTTACCGTTGTATACATCCACATCCATTGCCTTGTTTTTCAGTGAAACGATGATCGTACAGATCGCATCGCCTGTAACGTTTACAGCCGTTCTGAACATGTCGAGAATGTGGTCTATTCCAAAGATAACGCCGATTGCCTGTACAGGAAGGCCTACTGAATTGAATACCATTGTCAGTGTCACAAGTCCCACTGAAGGAACGCCTGCAGTACCGATTGAAGCCATCACCGCAGTGAATATTACGGTGAGAAGCGCAGATGTGCCGAGGTCGATTCCGTATGCCTGTGCGGCAAACATCACCGCAACCCCCTGCATTATTGCAGTTCCGTCCATGTTGATTGTGGCTCCCAGCGGGATGGTGAATGAGCTCACATCACGTGAAACCCCCATCTCGGATAGCTTTTCCAGGTTCAGAGGTATTGTCGCATTCGAAGTCGAGGATGAGAATGCGAAAAACATCACCGGGAAGAACCTTCTGAAGAATTTCACAGGGTTCAGCCGTGTGAATATGACAAGCAGGGACGGATATACCACAAACGCCTGTATTGCAAGGCCGATAAGCACGCAGACGAAATATTTCCCAAGGGGAAGCAGTCCATCCAATCCCAGTCCTCCGAATGTCCTTGCCATAAGGCAGAAAACTCCGATTGGAGCGAACTTCATGACGATTGAAGTCATTTCCATCATGATGCGGTTTCCCTCGGTGAAAATCTTGTTAAAAGCCTCCGTCTCATCCCTCAGCTTGGCGAGGATGATTCCGATAAGCAGCCCGAAGATGATTACGGGAAGCATGTCCCCGCTTGCAAGCGAGCTGAACGGATTGTCCGGGACCATGTTGAGGATGGTGTCGGTCATTGTCTGGTTGGCTGTGACATTGGCCGTATCGGCAATGCCTGCCATGTGCAGTCCTGCACCGGGCTGAACGACAATACCTATTGCCAGGGCGACCGTGACGGCCACGGCGGTCGTAAGCAGATATATCAGTATTGTGGTTCCGCCGATAGAGCCTATTGTCCTTATGTCCGATATGGAGGCGACTCCCACTACAATCGAAAAGAAAACGAGCGGAACGACCAGCATCTTCATCAGCTTGATGAAGAGGTTTCCTCCCAGATAGAACACGTTGTTCATAAGGACGATGTCCTTGATGAATGGGTCGGTGATGTAGAAGTTCACAATCAGACCCACTATCAGGCCCAGCACCATTCCAATGAGTATCCAGTTTCCTAGGCTTATGCCTTTTAGTCTATCTAACATATTGTTCCTCAAGTCAATATCTGTTAAGGACACTTAATATATTTTGTTGAATCTATCTGTGTGCGCCGATAATGTTGCTTTTCACAATATCATTCAAGAATATTTCTTGTCCAATCAATAATACTGATGCTTCGTAAAACAGATGTCAGAATCATCAACCGTCAAATCAATTAAAATGTATTTAATCATTATAGGAATTCGAGGACCTTCAGGCCCCGGTCACTGCACCTGTACAGCCTTCCCTTTTTTGCCTCCTCATTGAGACAGACTACCAGATTGCATTTTTTCAGGTCAATGAGTGCCGTTGAAACCTGGTTTGTCTTCAGTCCCGTTTCTCGGGAAATTTCAGTGGGCATCTTAAACGATTTGCCTATGCTTTTCAAAGTTTTGAGGCGATATTTCGAAACCTTGACAAAGCCCAAGAGTGAATATAGTTCTTTTTCGTCCATGCTTATATTTGTTTATATTAAAAAAGAAATGATTATATACGATTTATTTTGAATTTATGTCTGTTTTCTAATAATTTAACCACACATTAAACGAAAACTTAATATTGCTTAAGGGTGAATAGTCATATGAGGGAGCGTCATGGCGGAAAAATCATATGAGGAACTGATTTTTGAAATATTGTATGTCGACGGCAGGGTTTCAAAGGCCAAGGCGATAGGTGTGGTTGTGGGCCTGTTGGTTTTCATAGCCTATATGGCATTTCTGATTCCGCAATCCCTCAGAATGGGTGTTCTGACATTCCTGATAACGGTCATTTTCTGCTTTTTCCATATAGTGCTTTATTACGGAATATGCAGGGGAGCGGGCTATCTGATTAGAAGGTTTCTAATCAAATAGAGCTCATGAACCTTTCCTTTATGGTGATTGGGTCCAGATCGATTATCGGTGCGGATGAATTGCCGGGTTCTGTTTCATAAACGATGAAGCCAGCATCATCGCTTCTTATGACATCCTTAAGGTCGATATCATCAAAATTGAAGCTGTTTTTAAAACCGATGCCCTTTGCAACATCCACAAGATTGATCTTTTGGGCATAGGTGTCCTGGTTTCCGGTTGAGCCGTAGGCTCCGTTGTCTATCACAATCCATGTGAGGTTTGAAGGGTTGTTTGCAAACACCGTCACAAGAGATCCCATGTTCATGAGAAGAGACCCGTCGCCGTCAATCACGACAACATCCTTGCGGGGCTTTGCCACAGCAAGGCCAAGCCCGATTGAAGAGGCAAGGCCCATGGATCCTATCATGTAGAAGTTTTCGGATCTGTCGCATATCTCATAGAGCTCCCTTGACGGAAATCCTATGTTGCAGACTATGAGTTCATCGTCAATGCTTTCCATTATCTTTTGTATCGCTTCATATCTTGCCATAGTATCACCAATAGCTTATCTCCAATAGAATGCTTACAGGCTTTCCTTCGTCTTCGGACTGCTCCCATGCATGTCTCACGTTGTCATATGCCTCATCGGGCGTTGCCGGGGTGAAGTAGCTGAAGTCCATCCCTTCAAGGATCTTTGGGGTTGACTCGCCCATAGGCACCTGGCCGCAGATGCTTTCGCCTTCGGTTCCCCTGTGGCTCATGATCATCAATAGAGGAAACTCATAGAGTTCCATTAAAGACTTGAGGGCATTTATTGAGTTTCCGAGCCCTGAGTTCTGCATCAGAATGGCTGTCCTTTTGCCTCCGAGGTAGGCTCCGGCGCATATTCCTATCCCTTCCTCCTCACGGGTTACAGGGATATGGGTGATTTCTGAATCCTCATCGACCATGTCCAATAACTTTGAGAGGTTGACGCATGGAACGCTGACGATGAAGTCAACTTCCGCATCCTTGAGTCCGTCATAAATAGCTTGCGTACTGTCCATCTTATCACACTCTTTTTGATAATTATCCTTTATTTCAAATACTTTGAACTACCTTGCTTTTTAGAAGGCAAGGATTCCTAGAGTCATATTATTGTCACTTGTTTGTTTGACTATGTGTCTAGGCAATCCCCCTAGTCCCGTGGGTTCATACATTATTATAGTTAATTATATTTTTTTCAAACTTTGTATTTTAATTGAAAAAGCATTTTAATTATAATAATATCACTTCATTTTAACTTTTAATTGTTTTTACTATTTAAATCTCATCAGAGAGCATTTGAAAACAAATTCTTCAATACCTATTTTGTGAAATTCATCCCTAACCTTAAAGAGGTTAGGGTATTCTTAAGATAAAAAGGTAGTTTATTAATCATTTTAATCTCATGTGATTTTTTCATTTGGGCGGACAACAAGTACGTGCCGATATTATTCTAATTAAAGAACATTGATTTATTGATTATTCGAAAAGTTTATATGCCATTGTCCAATAAAGAATCATATGATGAGGATATGGCGGATATTGAATTTATCATATCTGTGCTTATTATTCTCATTTTAAACAAATCTATTGACAGTCAGTATGCAGTCGGCATTAGGATTTATCAGGTTAAACGATGAGAGATAAAAAGATGCGACCAAAGACTGAAGGAGTTATGGAACAGCTTAGAAAGGAAGGCAAAAGGGAATTCATTAAACCTCTATTTAATTATTATTCGCTTAAGGAAATTGCCGAGTTTCTTCATATGAGCGAAAGGGAAGTGCTCAATATTCTTGAAAAGTAGATTTGCTATTTCATTCCATCTACTTTTTAGAAATCACCAATACTTATTTTAACATTATTGTGCAAGAATTCTCCGGCTTCTTTAAGCCGGAGATGAATTGCACTTTAAGGGCATTTGAATATTTTTTGAGATCTTATTTAAAATATTACTTTTCAAATGCTCTTGGATAAATTCTTTATATATTATCTTTATTAATTATTTTATAAGAAGAGCAGTTAATTATAAATGTTCT
>CACWUH010000094.1 GCA_902764015.1 uncultured Methanobrevibacter sp.
ATCATCCCTCCAGTAGCATTTGCCCTTGGTCTTGTCCTTTAGCTTGCAGACAAGGCAGCTTCGACATCCTGTGAATACCATATCATAGAGATTGAAGTATTCTGTTTCTGCACCGACAGATTCAGCCCCCTTCTGGGCAGACTGAAGGATTTCAGAGGTGTTCCACTTTTTTCTTGGACTTGCATTAACAACAATCGTCTTCATGAGATTACCTTTATCATTTAAACTATTAAATAATTACTTGAACTGCCTGAAAAGATGGGCTTCAAAAAGGCTGTTTTCGCTTATTTCCTCAAGCTTCAAAAAGAGCTTCCAGGGCATTGCAAGTGTCACGTAGTCGTTTGGAATGAAATGCTTCATGTGTCCACGGGCTGCAAGGTCGACCGGTCCCAAAAGCATGTGAGGGTCGTCTGATTCAGCCTGCTCGAAGGTAAAGCATCCTATAAGCTGGCATGCCGATGACTGGGGAACACAGACAAAATTGCTTTCGGTTCTGTGGGACCCGTCAAGCTGCAGGAGAAGCATCAGCTCAAAAGCGTTTATGGTAAAGACAACCGAATCGGGAATTTCACCATCCTCTAAATCTTCTATTGGCTTGAAGACTACATAGTCCTCAGTGTCATATATCGGCCTTGATGAGATGTGCTCATAGGCAGTCTCGAAGTCTGTGTATATTCTTTCTCCTTCAGTGAACATGTCCCTAACGTTCTTAGGTCTTGATTCGAGCTTTTTCAGGTATTCCTCCCTGTCCTTGGCAGAGTCCGCTCCGCATGAGAGAAATGTTGCCTGAAATTCCTTGGCTTCCTCAGAGTCAAAGCCGTCTCCCCAACCGAAGCCGGACCATATTCCACCGCAGGTTGCGTTTTCACGGCCGAATACAAACGGCTTTCTTTTTGCGATTGTCTGTGCGATGAATGACATGACGCAGCCCCCACGGCCTGCCTTAGGGCCTTTGATGTCTGACGGCTTTTCATCAGTCTTGATTAGGACAATCGGGTCGAATTTCCCATTTAGATAATTGGCGATATTACTTTTCATGGTTAATAGTTTATTTTATGATGTTTAAAAGGTTAATGTGAAAAATTGGTTACAAAAAACAGAAAAAAAAATAAGGAATGATATCCCTATTTTTCAAATTTATGAAGAAATTCTTCAAAATAACAAATCTATTTCAATACGAATCTCTTAAGGCCAATGACGCTTAAGATTATGGCAATAATATAGCCTATCAGTGAAATCAGAGGCATGTCAAACACTACAGGGCCGAATGAAACCACTGAAGAGCCGACTATAAGTGCAGATACAAGCATTACAATCGTCACCTTGTCGGTGATGTCGACCTCAAGCTTGAAGTGCAGCTCCTCGTTTTCAATCTTGTGGACCATCCTTGTCAAAAGCTTTGGAAGGGCCCTGAGCATGTGCTCATATAAGAGAAGGTTGCTCTTTTTGCCTTTAAGATAATTCTTAGGACTGAGCCTTTTACGGGCAATCTGTTCGGCAACCGGCTTGATTGATGCGAAAACATCGATTTCAGGGTCAAGATTCATTGCAACGGCCTCAATCATTGACAGTCCCCTAGCCATCGTGACCACTTCGTTTGGAAGGATGACACCGTACTCCTGCATGAGGCTTAAAAGCTCTTCGAGAACGCCGTTGAAACGGTTCAGCTCGACGCCGAAGTACCTTCCGAAAAGGTCGTTCAGATCCCTTTTGAGGGACTTAGTGTCAATGTCATAGTCAAGGATGTCCATGTACATCAGCTGGTTGATCACCCCGTCGACGTCCTGGTCGACGAACACCAGCATCATTTCGGAGAGGTTGCGCTTGAAGTCCTCATCAAAGAATCCCATCATTCCCAAATCAAGGTAGCAGACAACGTTGTCTTCAAGAATCATGATGTTTCCTGGGTGAGGGTCGCCGTGGAAGAATCCGTCGATGAAAAGCTGCTGGAGATATGAATCAAGGACATTTTTGGCCAGAAGCTTCTTGTCGAACTCATCGCTGTCGCTTTCATAGACGTCGTTGAGCTTTGTGCCGTCGATGAACTCCATTGTGAGAACCTTTGATGTGCAGTATTTGGAATAGGTTTCGGGAATGTGGATGGCCGGATTTTCCACGAAATTCATTTCGATGCGCTGCATGTTCATGAGCTCATTGTTGTAGTCTATCTCCTTGTGGATTGAGCGGTCGAACTCGTCCATGATTCCCGGAAGGTTCAGTTTCTTGAGGTTGGAGTTCAACTTGTCTGCACGGTTGGCGACGTACTTCATTATCCTCAGGTCAAGGTCAATCTTGTCTGTGATTCCTTCCTTCTGGATTTTGACTGCAACCCTTTCGCCGGTAGGCAGTTTGGCCTCATGGACCTGTCCGATGGATGCTGTTGCAAGGTGCTGCTTTGAAAATTCGGCGAAAAGCTCATCAATGTTGCCATGAAGCTCCCTTTCGACTATTGCCTTTACCTGCTCATAGCTGATGGCAGGGTTGTCGTCCTGAAGGTTTGCCAGTTCGTTTGCAATCTTTTCGCCGACCATGTCTGGCCTTGTGCTCATCAGCTGGCCCAGCTTGATGAAGGTGGTTCCCAAGTCCTGTAGCATCAGCCTCAGCTTGACGGGAAGCTCATCATCCAACAAGGGATTGGATTCATCATCATCGGCATTCGAATGAAGTATCTTGTTCTTTGCAGTCTGGCCCAAAATCTTGTCGAAGCCATATTTCTTCATGGCTTCCCTGATTTCGCCCAAACGTTCCTTTGTTGCCTTATCCATGTTATCACTTTAAACTTAATTGATTCAATTTAAGAAAAACTGAATATATCTACGGTATAATTTTTGGAAATTCGACAATATAAAATTTAGCAATGAAAAAAAGAGGGTTGAAGTGTGTAAAAACACACCTTAAAACAAAAAAAGTTATTTTTTGGCTTCGATGACAACCTTTCCGTTCATGTAAGGGACCAGCACTTCAGGAATCCTGACGCTGCCGTCGGCCTGCTGGTAGTTTTCCAGAATGCAGCACATTGTCCTTTCGGTAGCGATTGCGGTACTGTTGAGGGTGTGCAGGGTCTGGGCATCTCCGGAGCCTGCCCTTCCGACACGGGTTTTGGTCTTTCTAGCCTGGTAGTCCTTGCAGTTGGTGCATGAAACCAGTTCACGGAACGTGCCTGATCCCGGAAACCATGCCTCAAGGTCGTATTTTAGGGCAGCATTGTCATTTAAAGCCGATGATACGATAGCGATGACCTGATAAGGAAGGCCAAGCTTCTGATAGATTCTTTCGGTGACTTCCATCAGACGTTCATGCTGCTTTCTTGAATCTTCAGGGGCGGAGTAGATGAACTGTTCAATCTTTTCGAACTGGTGGACCCTGAATATTCCAAGGGTGTCCTTTCCGTGAGACCCGGCTTCCTTTCTGAAGCATGTTGAAAGTGCGCAGTACCTTAAAGGCAGCTCGTCGGGACTTATGATTTCATCCCTGTGAAGCGCAGCCAAGGTCTGCTCGGCGGTTGCAATAAGATACATGTCCTCGTTTTCAACCTTGTATAATGTTTCCTCGAACTCTCCCAGCTCGGAGGTCTCGGCTGCAACCTCTCCTTTTACAAAGAACGGCGTCTGCATAGGAATGTAGCCTTCGGCTTCAAGCTCGGACAATGCAAACTGAATCAGCGCAAGGTTCAAATGCAGGATGTCCCTTTTGAGATAGTAGAAGCGGGCCCCGGCAATGCTTGCTGCGGTCTCGAGGTCTGCACCGTCGATTTTATTGATCAAATCAACATGATTTAATAATTCAAAGTCATATTCAGGAATCTCGCCGTAGGTCCTCACAACCACGTTGTCGTCTTCGGTGTCTGAAATCGGAACGTCCTCGTCTATGATGTTTCCGACCTTGTATCTGTAGTCATCCCTCAGTTTCAGGTAATCAGCATTCTTGGCGGTGAGCTCCTTTATTTCACCGGCCACCTCCTTTGACCTGGCAATGACCTCTTCGAGATTTCCTTCCTCTTTAGCCTTCTTGAATGATTTAGATAATCTGTTCTTCTCAGCTCTCAGTGAATTGAGCTTCTTTTCACCTTCTCTCCATAAGGTGTCATATTCTATTACCTTTTCCACATTTTCCGTGTCTCTGAATCTCTTCCTTTCGGATTCCATGACAATTTCCGGATTTTCTCTGAACAATTTTATGTCTAACAATATTTTGTCCCCTAAAATGTTTTATACAATAGTAATTATGATTCTTTTGTATTTTAAAGTTAATGAAAAAAAGTAGTTTTTTAGGGTTCACACCGAAACCCAAATATCAATTCTGAAACTATAACAGGTTTTGCCTGAAATTTGCCTTAAGGTCATCCTTGAGCTTGTCCGAGTAGTTTTCACTATCGACGCTCACCATGGCAATCTCATAGATTACCTTGTTGAGTGACCTGCCCTTTTCAGTCAATATGTACCTGACGTTCTTCTTGTCGCACTTGTCGACAATCTTCTGGATTAAACCGTTATTTTCCATGTCCTTGAGGCAGCGGCTCAAGACCCTGTTGGAAAGATCAGGCTTATCCTCCTTGAATTCATTGAAACGGGACTTGCCGTAAAACAAGTCTCTCATTATCTGAATTACCCATTTCTTGTTAATCAATTTAACAACCAATTCTATAGGACAAGATTTTACATGTTTTGTGATGTTCATGATATTACCTCCAAAAAATCAGTCGGCTATATTGACTTGTTTTTAAAGTATATAAACCTTTCGGTCATGGTGACAAAAAGGTTACCAAAAGTTTTTAAATACCTTCGACCTACATTGATTTGAAAGTGCAATTGGCGCTTTCTAAGAGATGGTGAAATCAAAAAATTACAAATGAACATGGCCGCCCATTTTCCTCTAAATTAACACACCAAAAATAGTTAATGGCCATGGGATTTTGAAGGAATTTTTTGATAAATCATTGCGATTGTCAACCTCAAACATGAAAACTCCCTTTACAAGTTGAATCAAAAAATTCTAACCCATCTCTGCTTTTTTTTAAAATCACGAAAAGATTTATAAATATTGGATAACTATTGTTATATTGTAAATGATGCCAGATATATTTACAAATGGGTTTAATGATTTAAAATCAAATCATAGTATCCATAAATATTAAATAAAAAATAAATAAAAGTATTATAAGTAAAAAAAATTTGATGGATGGAAAAAAAATGACAGAAACTACAAAGATTTTAACTATACAAGACATATCCTGTTATGGACAATGTTCGATAACCGTTGCACTACCTATAGTATCCGCTTT
>CACWUH010000095.1 GCA_902764015.1 uncultured Methanobrevibacter sp.
AACATTTATAATTAACTGCTCTTCTTATAAATAAAGATTAATAAGATAATATATAAAGAATTTATCCAAGAGCATTTGAAAAGTAATATTTTAAATAAAATCTAAAAAAAATATTCAAATGCCCTTAAAGTGCAATTCATCTCCGGCTTAAAGAAGCCGGAGAATTCTTGCACAATAATGTTAAAATCACACCTTTTTAGATTTCTGGATAGAAGTCTATCTCATATCCAAGCTTTCTCATGATTATCAGTTCATCCCTTGCATCTGCAATCGCATTGTGGCTTTCGCAGTAGTCGTCAACGCCAAGCATCTGAAGTATCGGCTCGACGCCGTATCCCCTTTTGAGCCTGCCCGTCTTGCAGCATGGAAGATGATTTGGAATGGAGGGGTTGTGCTGTCTGTAGGCCGCCACCTTCATGATGTCATGCCAGGAGTAGTCCGAAAGCTCAGGCAGATGCTTCTTGTCGAATGATGCATTGTATGCAAAAAGGTCATCCACCCCGTTTGAGTCAAGCACAGACTTCAAATCGTCAATGACCTCCACCCTGTGGCCTGTGAGTATCTCATGTGTGGTGCTTCTCGTTTCCGTATCGATG
Source organism: uncultured Methanobrevibacter sp. (assembly GCA_902764015.1). Taxonomy (GTDB): domain Archaea; phylum Methanobacteriota; class Methanobacteria; order Methanobacteriales; family Methanobacteriaceae; genus Methanocatella. Next base: position 597 of record CACWUH010000095.1, read on the forward strand.
ACTGCAAACCTTCTTGTCATGTTAACCCTCCTATAATTTAGAAATCCTGCGGTGCAATGCGATTGAATTCAAGTTCGAAATCCGGTTCGAAATTCAGAAGCTTCCCGGTTATCATATCCCTGAACTTTTCCAGGTTTTCGTCTGAATCGGATACCATGTATATGATTTCCGGATTGACAGCGATATCTTCAATGGACTTTCCGCATAGCGGGCGGAATTTTGGCTTGAATCCCTTGCAGTATCCGATATCCGTTTTCATGGTCTTTATCTCATCAATCAAATCATAGGTTCCAGGCTTCAGGAACTTGACATTATCGAAATTGGCGGTGATGTAACCTCCGTGGTCAACCGTCACAATCATCATTTTGCTTGCCTCATCCATAAGGATGTAGTCTGTGTTCAAATCGTCGAGACAATCTATCAGTTCATCCAATTTTGCATAGTATGCATCCTCGTCATCGGAATGCAATTGAAAGAATGTGACATCCTGAACGACCTCATTTACGTTTATGGGCTGCTTGTCGAAATACATATGGGATGAGGACTGCATGGTGATGTCTGCATATCTTGAGATGGCTGCGTTTATCTTGTTAATCTTGGTTGCATCCATGATTCCGATAGTGTAGATTCCCCTTATAGTCATGATTAGTAAATATGTTCGTATTAAAATAAATAGTTTAAGTCGATAGCTACAAATCCTTCAAATCCTTGAAGGTCATGTTGACGCTGAGCGGTGTCAGGCTTGGACATTTATCGACAAGCAGGGCATAACCGTCGCTGCCTTCCGGATACTCCTTGACAAGATCAGATGAAATCATGACCATACCATCGCCATTCTCGCCTTCCTCCAACGGATAGGTGAACAGGTCCCTTTTTTCCATGTCGGTATTGTCGATTACGCTCTTTTCAAGCATCCTGTGGGCCAGGTTCGTAATCTTAACGTCTTGGGATTCATAGTTTGACGGCACGTTCAAGTTAAAGAGGTCGACACCTTCGGGAAATCCCTCATTGATTATCTTCAATACAAGGTCATGGAGAACTCTCTTGGTCAGTTCAAAGTCGTATTCGACATACCATTCCCCATTCTCATCCTGCCTGTATGCAGTCTTCGGGTCCACAAAAAGCGAAACGGCTATTGCCGGAATTCCCATGCTGACGGCTTCAAATGCGGCGCATACCGTGCCTGAAGATGTCACGTCACAGCTTATGTTGACACCCTGGTTAATGCCGGTTATCACCAAATCAGGCTTTTCATCCATTATGTAGTCCACACCGACAATCACTGCATCTGCAGGTGTGCCCGATACAGAATATGCTGGGCTATCATCGCCAAGAGTGCAGGAGGTTACCTTAAGATGTTTGAAAAGGGTTATCCTGCGCCCTACGCTGCTGTTGTTTTCATCCGGCGCTACGACTGTGACGTCAGCCAAATCCTCAACCGCCTGCTTTGCGGCCAGTATCCCCGGTGCAAAAACTCCATCGTCATTGGATATTAAGATTTTCATGGTATCTCCTAAAAGTCAAACAATGTTTTCTGTGTTATTCTTCTTATCTTTAAATTCTCGTTATCATAAAAGCGTTCGTTTAGACTGTCGATTATCCGGTTGTATCCCTTACCGTTCATAATGTCCTTGAGATACCTGTAGGCATCATATTTCGGCACTATTATCCTGTCGAAATCAAATGAATCCCAGACCAGATAGAATGTGTTGATGACGGCATTCCTTCCAAGCTCATCTCGCAGGAAAAGCAAATCATTATAGGTTTCAAAGGCAAATCCATTGTGCTCATCCAGCTCATCAATCTTCCATACTGGATTCAGGTTCATGCAAAATATTTTAAGGACGCACTCGAGCATCTTGCGGTATCTCTCCCTTTTGAGGAAATGCTTTGCCATTATGTTATTGTTCATGACATAGTTTGTGTGGCTTTCATCCTCAATCGATTTTTTGATGTGGAGGTTGATGAACTCTATTGGAATATTTGCTTCCTTTTTCCTGTAGCTTTTCATATAATAGTCGTTGAACTCACTGAAGTAGTAGTAATCAGATAGCCACTCGTTGAAGATTCTCACCCTTCTTTTCTTGTTTTTGTAGAAAACACGGGATTTTGATGAGAGGTAATATGCATCTTCAAAGAGGTTGTTCTCGAATATCCTCCTTTCTATCCTTTCCCTTTTGCCGGAAGTCTTAAGTCCATGCATCTTGAGAATCTTTTTCAGGCTTTTGGTGTTGTAGCTTTTGAGCTTCCTTGAACACTCCTGCATATCTCTATTGCCTAAAATATACTTGTTTTCAACCAGATAATCCCGAAGACCTTTTTCGGAAAGTCCATATTCTTTTGAAACCCCCTCAATAGCCTTATCAATGCTGGATTCACGCTTGTAAACAAGATAAATAAAATCGAATGTATACTGCATTGGGGAAATAGCATAGCCTTCAGGCACACCATTCAGGTATTTGAGGGAAAGCCTTTCAGAATCGGGACTATAATCGAACATAACTAATTGTTACTTTATCGGTAATAATTTTTATAGTTAGTGGAATTGTCGTGGGTTTTTTGAAAATCTATGCTTTTCAATCAAAAATGAATATCTTATCGCAGAAGCTCCAATGGATTTGAACCCCTGATAGAAGTAATATAAACTTCACATGAGGACATTTGCGATAAAAGATATTAAATAATGCTTTTAAACATAAATCTAATTATAAATACAAAGGAAAATATAATGCATAACACAACACTTGACAGAAAAACACGAAACCTTATACTGGCGCTTTTTTTGATAGGCGTATTCATGGGCTCTCTGGACACAGGAATAATAGGTCCGGTGCTTCCTTCAATCGAGCAGAGCTTTTCCCTGACAAGCAGGGAATCAAGCTGGATATTTACGCTCTTTGTCATTGCATTCATGATCGGTTCGCCTGTGATGGCCAAGTTTTCAGACTTCTACGGCAGAAAGAAGATTTTCATTCTCGACGTTGTCCTTTTTGGAATAGGCTCCTGCCTGATTGCATTCTCATTTAACATCGAATCGATATTTCTCGGAAGAATCGTTCAGGGCTTCGGGTGCGGAGGCATATTTCCAGTGGCCGGAGCATTCGTAGGCGATGCGTTTCCATTGAACGAAAGGGGAAAGGCATTGGGAATTCTTGGAAGCGTTTTTGGAATTTCGGCAATCGGAGGGCCACTGGTCGGTGCGGCCCTGATTCCATTCGGATGGAACTGGTGCTTTACCATCAACATTCCGATAAGCATATTCCTGGTGATATTCGCATTTCGCATACTTCCAGAAGCAGAAGACAAAAGAACGCTTAAGATAGACTATCTAGGAATCGTGATACTCAGCCTTCTTGCAATATTTTTATCCTACGGTTTGAATCAGATAGACTCAAGCAATTTCACCGCAAGCCTTTTGTCAATGAATGTGGCTCCCTTCCTTGTTATGTTCATTATCCTGATTCCTATTTTTTTGAAGGTGGAAAAAAGGGCAGAGGAATCAATCGTGCCTATACACATGCTTAAAAACAGCGAGATAAGCATAGCATGCATTGAAACGCTATGCTACGGCATAATCTACTCTTCGGCAATATTCGTCCCGTCGCTTGTTATCCTTTCCATGGGATTGAATGACCAGCTTGCAAGCCTCATGCTGATTCCCATACTTGGAGCCAATGCCGTTGCAGCGCCAATCATAGGAAAGTTCCTGGATTCTGCAGGTTCCAGAAAGATCATGATGATTGGAACATTGATGCTGACGGTCGGATTGCTTGCAATTGCAATATATCCAAACAACCTCATTTTCTTCATTATTGCGGGATGTCTCATCGGTGTGGGCATGGTGACAATCATCGGTGCGCCTTTGAGATATATCGTTTTGTGCGAGGCAAGGCCCCATGAGAGAGGCGCCGGTCAGGCCATCGTCAACATGCTTTCAAGTGCAGGCCAACTGATAGGGGGAGCGCTCATCGGAGGGGTGATTGCATCGTTTTCAGGAATATTGGGATACAAAATCAGCCTGATTCTGGCGGCAATTGTCGGATTCATCGCATTTCTCTTCACCCTAAAACTGAAAAGCCGTGACGAACAGTTCAAAACCATGATGTCAAACCAGTGATGAGATGAATTTTTGATTGTAAAATATATATGTTATTATGACCTAAATAGATATTATGCCAGTTAAACGAACTTATGTTATTGGGATACTTAACGATAATGCCATTAGCGAAGTTAATGATGTCATATCAAAATATGCAATTAATACTCATGACACCTCATCACACATGTATTTTCTAAAGCATCCAATCGATTTGACCCTTGTTACCCATGATGTTATCTTCTTTCAGATAGTGGCTGAAAATGACTCAGAACTTGATGCATATTTGAAGAATGCGATTAATGATTTGGATGCATTGAATGTCGAGTATGTCCTGAGGGATTATGACACAGGAGAATTCCTGGTGACCGTCAGGTATGGCGGACAGATTGAAGTCAGCTTCGACAATGTGAAAGTTCTAAAGAAAGGGACCTTTGAAAGGATAGATGAACTGAAACTTTTAAGCACAGATGTTGGATATTGCAGAGGCTTCAAACCCAGCTTTCGCCCTCTTGAAGGAAAATCAATTGAAGATAAGAAAGTTTTGCCTGAAATCATATATCTCATTTCAGATTCAAAGGAAAACCTGTTGAGGTTAAGGGACAACATTATCCAAAGAGTCCTTGAAATCGATTCCAATCTTGAATGTGAATTCACCCTGTTTTTCAAATGATTATTGATTTGATTATCTTAACTCCAGATACGATTAAACCATAATCATATTAATGAACCCACATAAATATATCATTCCATTTCCATTAAAATGAAGTTAGTTGTTTTTAGAATATTCTTTCAGCTTGCAGTATATATTCCCTAGGTAAAAAAAGTAGATTTTGTAAAAAAATTAAAATTCAGTACAT
>CACWUH010000096.1 GCA_902764015.1 uncultured Methanobrevibacter sp.
GGCGACGTTACCCCTGACAACTATCAGGTCGACAAGAAGAACAATGAAATCATCAACGTGACCATCAGCGACAAAAAGGTCATGTACACCAATGATGAAGCCGGTACCAGCATAAAGGTCGATGTTCCTGAAGAGAAGAGAAATGAAAGGGTATTGTCTGATGAAGAACTCATTGAATTGACCGAAATGGGAAAAAGGGTTCAGGCCCACTACGGCGAACCTATGGACACCGAATGGGCATTCGAAAAGGACATGCTGTTCCTGCTGCAGGCAAGGCCAATCACAACATTGGGCAATGCAGATGAGGATGCAGGCGATGCTTCTTCAGATTTAGGTGATGTGCTGGTAAGAGGTCTCGGTGCAAGTCCTGGAATGGCTTCCGGTACAGTCAAAATCATTTTAGACATCGATGAGCTGGACAAAATCAAAGACGGAGACGTCATGGTTACAACAATGACCACTCCTGATATGGTGCCTGCCATGAGAAGGGCAAGCGGTATCGTAACCGATGAGGGCGGAGTGACCTGTCACGCTTCAATCATTTCAAGGGAACTCGGAATTCCTTGTGTTGTGGGAACAGGCGATGCTACAACCACACTGGAAGAAAATTCCGGTGTTACTCTGGACGGTAAGAAAGGACTTGTGTTTGAAGGAATTTCCGAAACCAAGGAAGAGGCAACTGCTGTTGCAGGAACTGTCGAAGCCGCTCCAATTATCACAGTAACTGAAGTCAAGGCCAATGTAAGTATGCCTGAAGCGGCCGAAAAGGCAGCCGCAACCGGCGCAGATGGTGTTGGACTCTTAAGAACTGAACATTTAATGTTAACCTCAGGTATTCACCCAGGCAAATTCATTGCCGATGGAAGGGAAGATGAGCTGATTGATACAATCGCTGACAACGTTCAGATTGTAGCGGATGCATTCTACCCAAGGCCGGTATGGTACAGAACATTGGATGCACCGACAGATGAATTCATCACATTGGAAGGTGGAGAAAACGAGCCTAGGGAACACAACCCAATGCTCGGTTGGAGAGGAATCAGAAGAGAGCTCGACCAGCCTGAAATCCTCAAATGTGAATTCAAGGCAATCAAAAAACTGCACGAAAAAGGATACACAAACATCGGTATCATGATTCCATTATCACAAAGCCCAGAAGAGCTCAAGAAAGCTAAGGCGCTTTGTTCCGAAGTGGGCTTCGAACCTCACAAGGACGTTGACTTCGGTATGATGGTAGAAATTCCTGCAGCCGCAATAATGATTGATGAGTACATTAAGGTTGGAATAGACTTCGTAAGTCTTGGAACCAACGACTTGACCCAATACACACTTGCTGTTGACAGAAACAATGAGTTTGTAGCAAAACACTACACCGAAGAGCACCCTGCAGTAATGAAACTGATTGAAAGGACAATCAGAAAATGTGCTGAAGCAGGTGTCAAATGTAGTATCTGCGGTCAAGCGGGTAGTGTGCCTCACATTGTTGAAAAGCTTGTTGAATATGGAATTTCAAGCGTGTCATCCAATACTGATGCTATTGCAGATGTGAGAAAAACTGTCGCGCGTGCTGAACAAAAAATTATTCTTGACGCCGCCCGTAAACGTCTGGAATAATCTTTTTATTCTTTTTTTATTTTTATTTTATTTTAATTATTATTAGATAGGTTACTTTATGGACGATAAGCCAATAGATAAACAAGATATTCTAGATGAACTTGAAGAGCTTCACAAATTGGACCATGACTATGCAGACGGCAGAATATTGGGTTCAATGTGCACTGCAGCGCATCCGTTTGCAAAGGAAGTCTTTTGCAGATTTCTAGATACCAATTTGGGTGATCCTGGACTTTTTAAGGGAACTAAAAAAATTGAGGAACAAGTTATCAAATCTATTGGCGAGCTGCTGTCTCTTGATGAGGCATACGGCAACATTGTCACCGGCGGAACTGAAGCCAATCTGATGGCGATAAGGGCAGCCAGAAACCATGCAAGAAAATATAAGGGGATTGTTGATGGTGAGATAATCATTCCCGATTCCGCTCACTTCTCATTCAAAAAGGCTGCCGACATGCTTAACCTAAAAATTGTTGAAGCGAAAATCGATGAAAATTACAAGATTGATGTCGACTATCTTAAGGAAGTAATTTCCGATAAGACAGTGGCGATTGTGGCAATTGCAGGAACCACTGAACTGGGATTGATTGACCCTATTGAGGAGATTTCCAAAATCGCCTTTGAAAATAATATTTATTTTCATGTCGATGCCGCTTTCGGCGGATTTTCAATTCCGTTTTTAAGGCAGGCAGGATATGACTTGCCAGTCTTTGACTTTTCACTTGAGGGAGTATGCTCCATAACAGTTGACCCCCACAAGATGGGCCTGGCTCCGATTCCTGCCGGGGGAATTATTTTTAGAAAGGAAGAATACCTTGATGTGATGGCTGTCGATTCACCCTATCTGACCGTAAAGACGCAGTCCACAATTGTTGGAACCCGTCTGGGCGCTTCATCTGCCGCAACCTATGCGATAATGAAGTATTTCGGAAAGGAAGGATATTCCAAGCTTGCCCAAAATCAGATGGAAAACACCAGATTCTTTGCTGAAAACCTGAAGAAATTGGGCTATGAAATCATTTGTGAACCTGAACTGAATATCGTGGCATTCAACCATCCTGATATGCAAACCAATGAGTTGGCTAAAAAATTAGAGGATTTGGGATGGAAAGTGTCTGTCGCTAAATGTCCAGTAGCCATCCGTGTGGTTTTGATGAATCACATTAAAAGAAATCATTTGGAAGAGTTATTGAAAGATTTGAAGGATTTGTATTAATCTTCAATACTTTCAACATACATCAAAGGATAATTCAGCTCTTCAATGAATTCGATTCTGATTACTGCAGTGACATCATCCACTTTCGTATGGATTTTGACGTCAAGCATGTCTCCGGTAAGTGAGGTGTAGTCGAATTCTGTCATGGACTCCTCCAGCTTGTCGAATCTGATTTCCACTTCGACCTTTTCGATTGCAGGCTGCAGGCTCAGGGATTCCTCCATGGCATTTTCCAGACTTTCTTTTGTATTTTTATTGACTGGTGTTCCTACAAACTGATGGAACAGTGCTCCCATGCTGATTGCACCTTCAAATATTGCTCGTTCGCGTGTTGTTATATTTGAAAAGTATTCCTTATCGACATCCATTTACATTCCTCCATTCAAAAATATTATCTTGTCGTATATCCACTCTGACGGCATCGGACTTATGCAGCAAAAGAAAAGCACTGCGGAAATAATCAGCACTGTTGCCAGAATATAGATTCTGTTGTCCTTCGGATAGAAGAAACTGAATATGAGTCCGACCACCAGGAATATTGCGGATATCAATAGCGCATTTGATTCCTGAGGGTTGTCCTGCATGACCTGCACATTCACAGGGCCCTTGCCAACCAGTTCTCCCTGAACAATCATCCTGTTTTCTGTCGAACCGATCGGGTCGCAGGTAATCAGATAGGTCGCATTTTCCCCTTCCGGATAGAAGTCATATGTGGCAGGCACGATTTTTGAATCCACTACCTTGTATGTCAGCTCTCCGACTCCCGGCCATTCAAGCATGAAGGTGTCTCCCGCCCCAAGTTCGTTCAGCCTTAGGAATGGGGAGCCCTGAAGTGTCCTGTGTCCGTATAATGCAACCGGACTTTCCGGGGGAGTGTTTTCTCCAGGGTCGCTTAGGACACCGTAATTTAAACTTTCCATGTTTATCCTTTCATTAACTCCGATTGAGGGGATTATGATTTTGGGAGAATCGACATCGACAGTCTTTTCCACAGCGACTTTCGTTGAAAAGTAGTTGACCTCTCCCATTGCATACAATCCGATTATCAACAAACAAATAATAACAACTATAGTCGAAATGCTAGGTCTATTCATATTATCAACTTTGTCATCCCTACTATAATACTATTTCTTAATTTTCGTATGTTGAACTGATTTCCTCAACCATCCAGTCCGGCGCATCCGAGGTTGGAATTGTCAAAACTATATTCTCCATATTGTTCAGTATGAAACTGACCTTGTCCTGTGGCGTTTCAATCAAAAGCATATACTGCGCATCCAAATCGCCCAGATTGATTTGCCTTTCGTAGTTTGATAGCTTCACGCCATAGTCATCAAGCATCTCGAAAGTCTTTTTCTCGTCATAACCGTTTATTATTGCCCCTTTAATCATTTCCAGGACGTCTGATGAAAAGCGGTCCGTGTCTTCATGAGGATCGGTTGAATTTCCGTCCACGTTCATTTTGGATTTCGAATATTCCGAATTGATTTCCCCGTTTTCCTCATATCTCATTATGGATATGACTGTGCAGCCTCTTATCTCAGGTGAAGTGGAGTTCGTCGCATTTTCAGATGTCGAATTTGAATTTGCATAGATGTCTACGACGCTACCTTCCTTGACAAGGCCGGCTCCCGCCTGAAGGCGTGAAACCAGAATAGGAACCGAAACTGTATTCGGCTCTTCAAACTTGATTTGTGAGAGGATTTTCGCATCGTTTTCGTTCACGATTTCCATAGCCTCATATGCAGGAATTATTGTGCTTTTGCTTTCATTTTCATAGGTCGCCATGGTCCGGTTGTACTTGTCCTGATGCAGATTGATGGATTGTTTATGATGGTCCTTCCAGTCCTTTGTTGCGGGAGTTAGGACGTTTATCGATTCGACTTCATGCGCATCCTTGCCGTCATTGATTTGGTTTTCTAAAAGCAATGCGTTTGGGGAATCTGTCAGCGCTCCGGAATAGAGTTCATGAAGCTCATTCAGTTTCGTTGTCTTTGCAAGTGACAGCGCCTCCTGTGAAGGCTCATAGATTATGAAGTAGTATGCCGTGATTATCAATGTCAGCAGAATCAATGTCGTGATGATAACGCCGATTTTTCTTTTCCTCTCATTATCGGTTATGTCAATCGATTTTGGAGATAGGTATATGCCAATCTTTCGATTCAGCTTTTTCAGTGGTGTTAATTCGTCTTCTTCTTTTTTCGATGGCTTTTGAAGCTCGCTTGAAATCTGCTTTTTCAGTTCCTGCGTCTCTTCAAAACCTCTGGGATATAGTGGATCACGTGGTTTTTTGGTATTCATTTTGCAGTACTCCTAATTTCAATTGTTGATGGTTAACTTAATTAAATAGGAGCAATATTTTCCTTATC
>CACWUH010000097.1 GCA_902764015.1 uncultured Methanobrevibacter sp.
TTTAGTACACATGGTTGACGCATGTACCAACTGTGGACAATGTTCCGAAGTATGTCCATGTGAAATCCCTGTAGCTAAAGTATGGAGTACTGTAAACAACAAAGTTAGAGAAACTTACGGATACATCCCTGGTATGGGCAGTGACGACCCACTTCCATTCACTGATCACGTATCCAAAGCTAAATGGTTATAAGGTCTTTACCTTATACCCAATTTTTTCTTTTTTTTATCGCAATTTTAATAACATTGTTATATATTTACATTAAATATATCTATTATAATGCCAAATATATTAACAATGGAGGTGCTAAATTGAATAAAAAGGTTTTAGTTCTGTTAAGTTTGTTTCTAGTCGTTGCAAGTATGGCTGCTGTATCTGCATTTAATGTTTCTGATTTATTTTTGTCAGGTTCAGCTACTAAAAATGCAACAGTAGAAGGTGTTAATTTCAATCTTCCTGACGGATTTAGTGAAGTTGATGCATCATCTTCTAAAAACGAGGTTTTAAATAATTCTTATCTGGATTTGAACATGTCAACACAAGTGTTCATGAATGATAAGGGTGACAACATTGAAATTTCTGTTTCCGATTCATCTCTTATAAAAGCTGATGACTCTATAGCAGAAACTATTTCCATGGGTGGAAACAAGACTCAAATCAACGGGGTAGACGGATATAATTTTGATGTTGCCGGTTATTCTGGATTTACATATGCTAAAGATGGAAAACTAGTAGTTGTATCTGCATCAGATAAAGAATTACTCAACGATGTTATAATAGCTTAATAAGCTATTATTTTTCTTTTTTTTAAAAATTTCACTTGACAATCTATTGATTGAAAGGTTCGCGATTATTGATTCCATTTATGAAGATTTTTTCCAGTTCCTCTTCGCTTTCACCATTTCTCACATGTGAAATCAGCTCGACAAGATTGTCGTTTCTAAGGAGGCATGGCTTGATTTTTCCGTCAGGAGTTATTCTCAATCTGGAGCATTTTGCGCAAAATTTAGCGTTATCGACAGGCTTGACTACCTCGATTTCTCCACCGTCTATGTAATATTTCCTGCGCCCCTGCATAAACTTGCGTTCATGCACCTCATCAGCTATATCAGCCAGCTCACTTTCAATGTCATCAAGGTTATAATGGTAGTCTTCGCTGAACTTGTCATCGTCACAGCTTTCGCTTTCAATCAGTTCGATGAGCTGGAGGACAATGCCGTGCTCCTTGCAGAATTCGAACATATCATCAATCTCATTCTGGTTGATGTCCTTCATGATGACCATGTTGATCTTGACGGGGTACAGTCCGACCTCAACGGCCTTTATGATTCCCCTTTTTGCGTCTTCAAGGTAATCCTTCTTTGTGATGAACTCGAATGTCTCGCGATTGAGCGTATCCAGGCTCACGTTGACACGGTCAAGGCCCGCATCCTTCAAATCCTGGGCATACTTTTCCAAAAGAATTCCGTTGGTGGTCATAGAAACGTCCTTGAAGCCAAGACTTGCGATTTTCTCAACAGCCTCAACGATGTCCTTTTTAAGCAGTGGCTCTCCGCCTGAAAGCCTGATTTTCTTGATTCCAAGATTTTTGGCGACCTTGCAGATTGTGTAGAGCTCATCGGCGGTCATCTCATCCTTTGACTTCACCATCCCGTCATGGTGGCAGTACAGGCAGTTAACGTTGCACCTGTTTGTCAGCGTGATTCTCAGTGAGACGATTGGCCTTTCGAACTTGTCGAGAGTGAAATCCTCAAGCATTATTCTTCCACCCGGATTGTTATTTTAGAGATTTCCTCATCGATTTTCAACGAATTGACGACTGCATAAATGGTCTCCTTTAGAATTCCCTGCGTGAATGCGTTGAGCTCAACGTCATGGCTGTTGGTCTTGAGCGTGATTTCAGCATCACTCATATCTTCGCCAATGCCGGATATTTCAACATCAATGGTTTTGACGTTGTCTTCGGTTTTGATGGCATTTATCATTCCCTTTATGGAATTCGAAACGATGGATGTGGTGAATTCATTGATTTCAAGGTTTTTGTCATTGATTAGGATGTTGCATTGCGCTTTTATCGAATTTCTGGTGGCGTTCTCATTTGGAATTATCACTTCCACCTTTCCAATGTCTGTAACATCATAGTCCTTGAGGTTCAGTGTGTTGATGATGCCCATGACGCTTTGCTTTAGGTAGTCGCTTACGAAATGGTTCAGTCCGACCACATGCCCGTCAATCGAGAGATAGCTCTTTACTTCATCTATGTCATCTGCCTTGAGATTTCCCTGACGGATTTCGGCCGCAATTGCCTCGCCGTCGTTGAATCCGCAGTTGTTTGCAAACAGTGTGTCCACGATGTCGTGTCCGCTTTCTTCGATGAGGTCCGCCAGTTCCTTCACGCCTGCATCATCGATTTTGAATGAATCGACTTCCTTGATTGTGTATTCGTCCCTTACATCAGGGGATGTGATGATTTTAGGGTAATTGTAGCTTTTGTATCCTTCGATTATGACAAAATCAAATTCATCTAGGTGCTTTATCAAAAATAGTATCCTGTTCAAGTCCATTTCCTGTCGGGCATTGAAAAATGTGGTTGATCCGACACCAACAACAAGGTTTGCACCGGCCTGCTTGTGTTTCCAGGTGTCTGTGTTTTCCTTGTCCATTTCGATGGAGTGGTGTGAATGCTTGATGGAGGCAACATTATAGCCCCTTCTTGTCAACTCTTCAATAACTTTCACTGTTAATGAGGTCTTTCCTGTATTTTTCTTGCCGACTATTGATACTATTTTCATTTTATAATCCCCTATGTTATTATATGTTTTTGTATTAATTATATTTTTTTAATCTGGTGGTGCTGTTCCACATGGCCTTTGAATATCGCATAATTCTTACAGTCATGTGTAGTCACTACACATATCCTTGCGATTTTTTCGCTTTGGATATTTGGCTGTTCTGTCAAATCATGGAAATAATCTATGGACGTCGGTATTGGCGAATTTTAAATATGAATTTAATCAAAATTAATATCAATGTTTTTTTGATTGATATTTTGTTTTATTAATAATTTTTTAGAGGTCTATAAATTCTTTATATTGGTTAATTCCAAAAACTAAAGATTTGAAATTTGAATTAGGTTTTCCTAAATCAATAATGGTGCTGATTTTTTAAATTATCTGAAAAATAATCGATATGTTTATATGTACAGTTCGAGAAAAATCTTAATTGGCATAATTATGTTAATATTTTGAGAGGTATTTATATGGCAGTAAAAATAGATTCAGAAGCCTGCGGACACATTGCAAATTGTCCGGTACAGGGTTTATGCGTTAAAATTTGCGAACAAGGTGCATTAATTGAGGAAAACGGCGATGTAACAATCGTTGCAGAAAAATGTGATGATTGCGATTTGTGCATTCAGAATTGCCCAAATCAGGCAATATCAAAGGCATAATGAGAGGGTTTAGCATGTTTGACATTAAAAGAGACGGCAGCGAAAAGAGAGTATTGTCCTACAAGGATGAGAATTGTGTAGGCTGTGGAATTTGCTGTGAAGTTTGCCCGACCGATTCATTGAGGCTGGGCCCAACGGTTCCTATTGCACGCGGACTTATAGAGATGGATCTGGTTTCAGTTAATGGGGATTCATGTGCGTTCTGCGGATTGTGCGCTTCGGCATGTCCATTCAACGCTTTGGACTTGGCCATCGACAACGTCAGCATAAGAGAATTGGACATCTACCCGCAGTGGGATGTTGAGTGCAAGGTCAATGACGGAGATTGCATATACTGCGGAAGATGTTATGACGTATGTCCTCAGGATTCAATCATCTTCAAAAGGGAGCTTCCGGATCGCTCAGCACTGGTGAGAGGGGAAATAGACATTGATGATGAGAAATGCATCTACTGTTCCTTCTGCGCCGACTTGTGTCCGGCCAAAGCGATAACAGTCAAAAACATTCCGGCATTCAGCAACGATGCTGTTAACAATTCAATCGAGGTGGACGTGTCCAAATGCATTTTCTGCGGTGTCTGCAAGAGAATCTGCCCTGAAAATGCAATCATGGAAGTCTGTTCAACATGCATGTATTCGGATGAAATCGACATTCCCGAAGTCACAGGCGAAACATTCATCGTCGAAAGCACCTGCGTAAGCTGTTCATGGTGCAGCGACATATGTCCTAAGGATGCGATTTCAATTGCAAAACCGTTTGAGGGCAATCTGGAATTGGTTGAAATCGAAGCTGAAGAAAAGATTTGTAAGGGCGAATCCTGTCATGCATGTCAGGACGTATGTCCATGCAATGCCGTTGAAATTGTTGACGGCAAATCAGTTACCAATCTGGACTTCTGCAACCTGTGCGGAGCCTGCGTAACCGCATGTCCTCAGGATATCAGGGTGTTATCCAGAACATCTATGAAACTGGAAAATGTCAACTCCAAGTCATGGAGCGAAATTCTTGATTCACTGTTGGTGGGCAAATAGCCGATCAATTCATTTTCACCGAATAACCGTCGCCATATAACCTCCTTTTTTGTTGTTTTCATTTTATTTTTTCCATCTCCGGATGTGTAGTTACTACACATTTTCATCGAATGAAATATTTTTCTTACATTTTTGGGCAGTTGCAGGATGCAAAATCCAATCGATTTTCGGCGAAATCATGGAAAAAATATCAATCTTGAAAATGCATGAAAAATTGGAAATAATCTCTCATATTGCTTTGATTTCAACTGTGCGATGTTTTTTCACTTTTGATGTGTAGTTACTACACATTTTAGGTTAACCTAAAACTTTTTTTGATATTTCGCTGATTTCTTAATACTTTTGCGCTAAATTTTTATTACGAATTTTTTCTAATATCATTGATTTTGCCACAAGATTTGACTGTATAATCTGTCATTGTTAATCAAATCTCTCGATATTCTTTCTTGATTCTAATGAAATAATCATATCTCGATATGTGCGGTTTGGACTTATTTGAATCAATATTCAAAGAAGGAAATGTGTAGTATTCACACAGTAATATATAAAGATTTTCATTTGATTTTAATAAGCAACTATATTTATATAGGCAAATATATTTTATATCATTACACATTGGTGGTTCAAAATGCCGAAACATATTGCATCTGGTTTAAAATATTTGGCTGCGGTCAAGTTGAAAGATGCTGGGGCGTTGACAGGTCTACCATATCACACTACCTGAATGGCCGAAACCTGTCATGGAACTCTATTGATGTCGCAAGGACAATCATAGACCTATCTCCCAGGGATTTTTTGCGCATGACCGAGGCAATATTTGACGAGCCGGAACAGAGTCGAAAAATTGTGAATATTTGCAGAGAAAGAAATTTCGAAGTAACTATAGAAGATTCTTGTATTGGTTGCGGCTTATGTGTAAATGCATGCACGATGAACGCTATTAGCTTAGAATCATTGCAGGCGCATGCAGACTCCATACAATGTTGTGGTTGTGAACTTTGTAGAGAAGACTGCCCAACTAATTCTATAAAAATTTTGGAGATTGAATATGATTAGAAATTTAAAAGAGGTTAAAGACAACAACTTTGACATCACAAGAGATGCTGAAGAAGTTAGGAACTTGTCTTTCAATGACTCTACCTGTTTAGGTTGTGGGATTTGTGAATCAACCTGTCCTGTAGAAGCAATTACCTTAAACGCAATTGCTGTGGACGCACGTCACAGAATCTCAAACGACGTCTACTTCAGTGGTCATGAAAAGATCGCCCAAAACTTCAAGGACGAATTTGATGTTCAAAGAATAAGCATTGACGAAAGTAAATGTGTATTATGTGGTATGTGCAGCGGCCTATGTCCTGTCGATGCATTGGTATTGACTATTGACGGAGTGCCAATCAAAGAAATCGAAGCATATCCTCATTACAACGCTTTCTCAGAAATCGATGATGATGAATGTATTTACTGTAAAAGATGTGAAATCGCATGTCCTCGTGATGCAATTGTCATTGAAAGGATTTTACCAGACCGCGCTGATCTTGTGACCGGTGAAATCGAAATCGATGACGAAGAATGTATTTACTGTGGCGTATGTGAAGAATTATGTCCTGCAGAAGCAATCGTCGTTGACAAGGAAACCGGAAAAGAATCCATTGTCGTTGACAAAGACAAATGTGTATACTGTTTGGTATGTAAAAAGGCCTGTCCTACCAGCGCTATCAAAGCGGTATGTAGGTCTTGCAGCTATGGAGAATACGACTTAGATCCTGCTAACGCCGTAGTCACCGGAAACTCCGTCATCGACTCAGAACTCTGTGTATTCTGTGGATGGTGTGAAGGAGTATGTCCAACCGACGCTGCTAAACACAAAAAACCATTCGAAGGTTCTATTGAAATCGACGATGAAAAATGTCAAGCTTGTGGAGCTTGTGTAGATATTTGTGGATGTAACGCTTTAGCATTCCCTGTATCCTCAGGTCCTGGTTCAAGAATGGAAAAAATGTAAAGCTTGTGCAAAAGCATGTCCTAACGGCGCAATTACCGTGAAAAGAACTGACATTGACCACACACCTATTAGCTCAACTACTTGGAAAGAAGCTTTAGATGCAATCAAAGACTAGGTGATTAGATGGAACTTAAAGTTAATCAAGATAATTGTTTAGGATGCGGGATTTGTGTAATCGCTTGTCCTGTAAATGCTGCTATCAGTCCAGAAAACGCTGGTGGTAATGGTGCTAAGACTGAAGAAGTTATTATGATGGTAGAAAACGGTTTTATCAAACTTTTCAGTCCTGAAAAATGTGAAAAATGTGGAACATGCCAAATGTTCTGCCCAGTAAATGCTATATGGTTAGAATAGGGGGAGAATCTTATGCATTATGCTAATACTTATTTAGAAAAACCTG
>CACWUH010000098.1 GCA_902764015.1 uncultured Methanobrevibacter sp.
TCTTCAAGCTTTTTGAAGTCATCGATTTCGGTTATGTCCCCTTCGCTTACGATGATACGTGATCCGATTAGGTCTGTTAAATCCTCATCAAAGTAATAGCTCATCACATCAGCCAACCGTTCTTCACAGGAATCAAATCTGCCTTTCCTTAACATACAATAGATTTTTCCTTCCTCATTCTTGATGAATTCGTATAGGATATGGATTCCTAAAAATCCTGCAGCTCCGGTCAATAGGACATTGCCCAATTCCATGTTTTCACCATCAATGAAGTTCTCCAATGTATTTTCTTCGAGAAGCTTATTGATTTCAGAGTAATCGTAGTTTTTGATGAGGTCATCCTCTATATTCAACTTCTCTTCGGAATCGCCTTCACCGGACAATAATTTCGCCAGAGCCTTAGGGGTTTTATTCCTGAATATATCATCATATCTTACAGTATAGCCTTGTTTAAGCAGTTCAATGATTAATTTTGATGCTATAAGTGATGTTCCTCCAATTTCAAAGAAATTATCCTCTGCACCAACGGTTTCTATATTCAATATGGACGAGAATATTGCACAGATTTCATGTTCAAGCCTTGTTTTCGGTGCCACATAATTAAGCTCCACTTTTGGTTGCGGAAGTCTTTTGGTATCTGTTTTGCCGTTTGGCGTCTGCGGCATTTCATCCAGCTGCACGAACACTGTCGGCACCATATAATTTGTGAGGCGGTCTTTTAAAAACTCCTTTAAATCATCGGAGTCAATTTCACCATTAGCTGTGTAATAAGCGCATAAATGATCGGCATTGTTAATCTCTTTGATTACAACAACGGCCTGCCTTATATCCGGATATTGGCCGATGTTCGATTCGATTTCACCAATTTCTATCCTTAACCCTCTGAGTTTGATTTGGTTGTCGATTCTTCCCTTGATGTCGATTTCACCATTCGGAAGTTCAATAGCATAGTCCCCGCTTCTGTAATATGGAATGCCGTTGATTGTCAGGAATGCCTCTTTGGTTTTTTCAGGCATGTTGTAGTATCCTTTTCCAACGCTCATACCTCCAATATACAATTCACCCATTACGCCATTAGGAACCAGTTTTCCATCAATATCACGAACATCAGTGACATAATTGGTTAAAGGAGGGCCCACAGTCAAATCGTTTACGTCTGTGACCTCCTTGTTGTTTGAGGTGATTGTCGTTTCCGTTGGACCGTAGCTGTTATAGACAACTGCGTCACTGTATTTCCTTAAATCTTCATAGACTTTTGCCGAAAATTGCTCGCCACCAAGGAAAATGCATTTCAAACAGGAAATCACACTGCAGAACTCATCCAATTCAAGATAAGAGCCAATTCTTGAAGGAGTAATTTCCAAGACTTCAGGCTTATTTTCATCAATCAGCTTTATGAGCTCAGGAACGTTTTTGATTTGAACATCATCAGCAAGTATCAGTTTCAATCCATTTGAAAGCGATGTCAATATGTCATCAACAGACACGTCAAAGGAGATAGTCGTGATGCAAAGCAGACTATCATAAGTGGATTTAGGGTTCTGGGCCTGGTTGCAGATGTTTTTATGGCAAATCATCACACCTTTAGGTTTACCTGTGGACCCTGAAGTGTAAATCATATATGCCAAATCATCCGGAAGAACCTCAACATTCGGATTGACAGTATTTTCCTCTTCAAGAAGTTCTCTGACATCTATCGAATTGTCAGAGGTCTCATAGCTTATGATGTAATCCGCCTGGCTGTTTTCATAAATGTAGTTGATTCTTTCCTGAGGATATTCCGGATCAATAGGAACATATGCGCATCCTACCTTCAGGACACCTAAAATGGAAGCAATCAGATTGCTGTTCCTATTAAGCATTATAAGGATATTGCTTCTAGGCTTTACACCTCTCCTGATTAATGCATTTGCAATCCTGTTACTTTTCTCATTCAACTCCCCATAAGTTAAGGTAGCGTCACTTGCAACCAATGCCACATCATTTGCCTTTTCAACAACCTGCTTTTCAAAGCGTTTGTGAATGATTGGATTGTCAATCTCTTCAAATTCCGGAATTTCGCCTTCCACCAATTCGATGTCATTCAGTTTCAGCTTATCCATGTCGTTTACAAAGAACTGGAATAATACATATTTAATTGAACGCAGGAACAGATTAACATACTCTTCAGTATAGATCTGGTCGTTATATTCCAGATACAGGGTGATAAGTTCACCATCATCATAAATGTCCAGGTTTATTTTATAGTCAGTTGAAACAGTACCGTCAAGGTCAATCGCTTCATAACTTTCACCATCAAGTTCAATTTCATTCTTCAAGGATTCATGGAACGCATAAAAGAATTCCGGTTTTAACTGATATTCTTCTGAAAGTCTTGTGTATGGATAATCGCTATGGGTTAATGCATCTTTCCATGCCTTGTCAACTATTTTTATGTAATCTTCAACCATCATGTCACGATTTTCGGCATTTACAATGATAGGCAATGTTTTGACCAACATTCCTTGAGTATTGTCATAATTAGAGTTTGCCCTACCGTTGAAGATTGTTGTAATCAATGACTTGCCACTGAATGTAAACTTATTAAGTCCTAAAAGTGTGGCCGCCATGAACAAAACGTTTGAACTTATTGAATGGTCTTTACAGAAGTGCCTTACAAAAGTGGAACCAATCTGGTCTGAAACAAGTTTGATATTTCCAATATCCGGATTGCCGTTCATATTTGGAGTTAAAACTGTTGATTCAATGTCCTGGCCAAACTGTTTTTTGAAGAATTTCTCTGAAACTTCACTGACAGCGGTTTTCTGTTCAATCAGACTGTATTCAAATCCGTTAATTCTTTCAGCTTCGATTTCTTCATCGTTATATGCTTTGGTCAAATCATTGAAGAAAATGCCTTGGGACACTCCATCTGTAATGATATGATGGAAATCAACGAACAATATTGTTTCTTCCGGTGTCTTATAGATTTTAAATCTGAATAATTGATTATTGTCTAATGGAATCGGCTTTATGTCTCTCTCCATTATCTCTTCATTACTGATGGAATCTATTTCAACAATTTCTATTTCTTCAATTTCGGCATTATCGCATCTTTTTTGCAATACCTTTCCGTCATCAGTATTGATAATCCTTGTTTTGAGATATGGATGTGCATCAACAGTTTTAATGACAGCATCTTTAAGTTTATTAGGATCAATACTGCTTTTAAACCTTATTGCAAAAGGCATGGTGTATTTGATCTTTTCAGTCTGCATACACTCATAGTAGATTCCCATCTGGTTTGCAGTCAATGGGAAATAATCCATATCTTTTGCAGTTTCAATAATCTCATCCACATCTATCTCGGATTCGATATTATTGTCGATTTTATCTGCAAGCGACTTGATTGTCGGATTTGTGAACAGTGACGTCACATCAATATTCACATTCATCTCATTGAAAATCAATGAGTTCAATTTCATTAATGTTAGAGAAGAGAAACCAAGCTCATATAGATTATCTGTTGTACCGAATTTGGTTGTATTGGCAATGGATGCGACAAGCTCAACCAATTTTTCTTCGGTTTCGCCTTCAGCTTCAACATAATCCAGATTTAATTTTGGTTTTGGAAGTCTTTTGATATCCGTTTTGCCGTTTGGAGATATTGGCATCTCATCAAGCTGCATAAATACGGTTGGAACCATATATTCAGTCAATTTGTTTGCCAAATATCTTTTCAGGAGATTTATGTCTATTTCTTCATCGGCTGTGAAATAAGCGCATAAATGTTCAACATCATTGATTTTCTCAATTACAACAGCAATCTGTCTGATGCTTGGGAATCTTGCAATATTAGATTCTATTTCACCAAGCTCTATTCTCAATCCTCTTAACTTGATTTGGTTGTCGATTCTTCCTTTAATTACCAAATCTCCATTCGGAAGTTCAATAGCATAATCACCGCTTCTATAATATGGGATATCATTAATCCTCAGGAACACCTCTTTGGTCTTTTCCTCCAGATTGTAATATCCTCTGGATACGCCTTTACCTCCTATGTATAATTCGCCCATTACACCACAAGGGACCAATTTACCATCAATGTCCCTAACTTCAGTTATGCAATTGTGCAGAGCTTTACCGACAGTTATATTTTCAGCATCAGTAAGTTTATAAGCATTACAGGTTACTGTCGTTTCAGTCGGGCCGTAAATATTATACACTTCCAAATCAGGATACTCCAGAAGTCGTGAAATTAGGTCTTGAGGTACCATTTCTCCGCCAACAGCAATATACCTGAAGTTAGGCACCTGTTTGGCGAATTCCTCATATTCCAGATATTGCTTGAATCTTGATGGTGCGGAAAATGTAAGAGAATCCGGCTTTTCTCTTTCAACCAACTCCGCCAATTCCTTAATGTTCTTTATTTCACTATCGTTGGCAAGCACCACTTCCAAACCGAAGGTCAACGGCATGAAATCAAGCAGAAATGCATCAAAAGACACTGTTGAAAGGGCCAGAGTCCTTTTCATTTTTGAATATGCATTATAAATTACGCTGTCCTCGCTTTTAGAAAACAGATTTGTAATATTCATGTGGCTGGTCATTACTCCCTTAGGATTGCCTGTAGAACCTGAAGTGTAAATCATATAGGCCAGATCATCAGGATCAATTTCCACTTGAGGATTTGATGTATCATCCTCTTCGAGCAATTCATTGATATCGATTGAATTTTCAATCACACCATCCGCTATCAGATAATCTGCCTGACTGTTTTCAAATATATAATCGATTCTGCCCTTAGGGTAGTTTATATCGATAGGTATGAATGCACAGCCTGCCTTTAAAACACCCAAGATAGCTGAGATAAGCTTGCTGTTTCTTGGAAGCATTACAAGCACATTACTGTTGGCTTTGATTCCCCTGTTTATGAGGGCATTGGCAACACGGTTTGCCTTTTGGTTAAGTTCGCCATAGGTCAATGAAGCGTCACTTGCAAGCAATGCAATGTTTTCAGGAGTTTCACCAACCTGCTTTTCAAAGCGCTTATGGATGAATGGAATTTCAACATCAACAAATTCATGCGTTTCTTTATCGTCTTTTAGTTTCACATCACAGATTCTGCAGCTG
>CACWUH010000099.1 GCA_902764015.1 uncultured Methanobrevibacter sp.
AATTGATGCTGACGATGCTAGAATCAAAGCATTAATCGCAGCTTTAGAAGATGTAGACATCGACGAAGCTATGGAAACTACTGCTATGGCAGCAGCAGCTCCTGCAGCAGCTGCACCTGCAGCAGCAGAAGATGCTGAAGAAGAAGAGGAAGAAGAAGAGGAAGAAGAAGAAGCTTCAGAAGAAGCTGCAGCAGCCGGTTTAGGCGCTCTCTTCGGATAGATTTTCTAAATCTATCACCTTTCTTTTTTCATTTTCTTTTTTTTAATCAACGCTATTTTTTGAACTATTTTTTTTAGACATTCTTGATTCACGCTTATTTTTTTCTAATTTTCATTAATTATTTATTTTATTAAAAACATAATTTCTACTAATGAATAATTAAGACTGATTCATATGGTAGAAATTTTTGACGAACTTGGTTATAAGAAGCAAACATGCAAAACTTGCGGACAGGAGTTCTACTCTCAGGTGGAAAGAGACACCTGCGGAGACGCTCCGTGTGACGAGTACGGTTTTATTGCAAATCCTGCAACCGACAAGCCATACAACTTATATGAAATCCAGCAGGTTTTTAGAGAATTTTTAGAAAGTGAAGGGCATACGCATGTCCACAGATATCCCGTTCTTGCCAAAAGATGGAGGGACGATGTGTTCCTTGTCGGAGCATCCATATTCTGTTTCCAGCCTTGGATAACCTCAGGCCTTGTAAAGCCACCGGCAAATCCTATTGAAATGGCTCAGCCTTCAATCAGGCTCAACGACGTTGACAATGTCGGACGTACCGGAAGGCACATGACCTGCTTTACAATGGGAACACACACAGTAATCAACAAGGAAGACGATTTCATCTACTGGGAAGATGAAACAATCAGGCTTTGTCATGAGTTCTTCAAGTCAATCGGAATCAACACCGAGGAAATCACATTCATCAAGTCCTGGTGGGCCGGCGGAGGTAATGAAGGGCCATGTTATGAAGTCTGTTGTCGTGGTGTGGAGCTTGCAACCCTTGTGTTCATCCAGTATGAGACTATGGAGGACGGATCCAAAAAGGAAATTCCAATCAAGGTTGTGGATACTGGATACGGACTTGAAAGGATCGCATGGATTTCTCAAGGCACCCCTACAGCCTATGATGCATGCTTTGCGCCTGTCGTTGATAAGCTAAAGGAACTGACCGGTGTTGAAATCAATGAGGACATTCAGGGAAGAAACGCCCAGATTGCAGGAATGATGGACATTGAGGACATCGGAGACTTGAAGGAATTGAGGCAGCAGGTGGCCGACAGCCTTGATTTGTCACTGGAGGATTACCTGAAGGCGGCCGAACCGATGGAAGCGATTTACATCATCGCAGACCACACAAGATGTCTGGCTTTCATGCTTGCAGACGGCATAATTCCTTCAAACGTCAAGGAAGGATACCTTGCAAGACTGGTCTTGAGAAGGACAATCAGGTTCATGAAGGAACTGGACATGAAGGAATCCCTGGCCGACATAATGGCAATCCAGCTTGATTTCCTCTCCAAGTTCTATCCTGAAATCCGTGACTCCGAAGAGCACATCATGAACATCATCACTCTTGAAGAGGAAAGGTATGCCTCAACAGTCAAGAAAGGAAGAAGCATAGTCAAAAGAACCATCAAAAGGCTCAAAAAAGAGGGCAAATCTGAGATGCCTCTTGACATTCTCATTGACCTGTATGACGCTCACGGAATTCCTCCCGAAACAGTCGTTGAAATGGCCGGTGACGGCTTTACCGTCAATGTTCCGGACAACTTCTTTACGCAGGTTGCAGGAGCTCATGAAAAGGACACTACCAATAAGAAAGACGCATTTAAAGTCGACTTCCCTGAAACGGACTTGCTGTTCTATAAAGATTTCTACCAAAAAGAGTTTGAAGCGGAAGTTCTGGGCATGGTCGAGAAGGATGGGGACAAATGCTTAATCTTCGATAAAACCGTGTTCTATCCTGAAGGAGGTGGCCAGCCTTCCGACATTGGTGAGGTTTCCATTGACGGAAAATCATTTAAAATGACTCATGCCGAAAAGATTGACAATGTTGTCCTGCATCATGTGGATGGCGAGATTGAAAATGATGTTGTGGGCAAGAAAGTCACCGGCAAACTTGACTGGACGCGAAGGATAACCCTTGCACGCCACCACACCGGAACACACCTTGTCATTGCCGCTGCAAGAAAAGTATTGGGTCAGCACATCTGGCAGGCAGGGTCCCAGAACGGCCTTACAAGGGCACGTATAGATTTATCACATTATAAGCGTATCACACAGGACGAGCTGAACGAGATTGAGAAACTGGCAAACGAATACGTGATGGACAATATCGACCTGGACATCCAGTTCCACACAAGGGATGAGGCACAGGAACTCTATGGATTCGTGCTTTACCAAGGTGGTATTGTTCCGGGCAAGATGATTCGTGTTGTCAAAGTCCCTGGAGTTGACGTTCAGGCTTGTGCCGGTACCCACGTATTGAGGACGGGTGTTGTCGGACCGATTAAAATCAACAAGACAGAAAGGGTTCAGGACGGTGTCGAAAGGATTGATTTCTCCGCTGGACTTGCGGCAATCGATTCCATGCAGCACGACAATGAGATTCTGCGTGAAAGCTCAGCAGTGTTCAAGGTCGAAAACGACCAGCTTCCGAAGACATGCGACAGGTTCTTCAGCGAATGGAAAGCCCAGAAAAACGAAATCGACAGGTTAAAGTCAGAAATCGCAAGCCTGAAAATGAACTCATTGGCTGATGACTTTGAGGAAATAAACGGCCTTAAGGTAGTTTCAGAACTCATCGAGGCAGACTTCAAGGAGCTTCAGAAGATGGCAACCGACTTTACCGACAACGGCAAGGCGGATGTTGTCGTCATGGGAAACAATAACGGCAACATTGTCGGTGCGGCTTCACAGACCGCAATAGATAATGGCATTAAAATCAATGAGATCATCAAGACTGCCGCCGGTGTGCTTGGCGGTGGCGGCGGAGGCCGTCTGACGCTTGCTCAAGGTGCGGGTAAGGCTACAGACAAGATGGATGAGGCCATCCAGACTGCAATTGATCTTATTAAAGGATAATTCTTATCCTTTTTTTACTATTTTTTAACATTTTTAGAAATTGTTGCAATCAATGCGACAAATCAAACGTAAATATGCTTAATTTTTAACATTATTGTGCAAGAGTTCTCCGGATTCTTTAAGCTGGAGAAGTTCAATTGATAATCTATTTTGTATAGAAGACTAATTTTTTCATGTCAAATCTCCGATTAAACATTTTTGGTTTAATTAGGTTTATATGGTGTATTTGTTTATATTATTAAGTTTTGATTTACTTGATTTTTAATCAAGCATGCAATTGCCGTTACAAAAGTTATATTATTGTCTTTTGATATAACTATTTGTATGGTGTTAAGATGAATTTTAGGAGGATAATTTTAATTTCATTAATTCTGTTTTTCCTGTCGGTGGCTTGTGTATCGGCAAGTGAAAACCAAACATCAACGGCAAGTTCGGATGTTGATGGCGTAAGTGCTGTTGATGCGGACATTAATGAATATGATAATGATATGTATGAGGCTACTGGAGAAAATGCTTCTGCGGGACAGGCAACTGTCTCTGGAAACGTGCTTTCCGGGGGCAATGTGTATGATGAAAATGCCACGCTTAGTGTGGCCGATAATGTTGTGGCTGCTGGCGAAAATGCTTCTGGCGACATCCTTTCTATCAGCAATTCTGATGATGTGTTATCCGCTCCAAAGGAGGGGACCCGTGATGAGCTGAACAGTCTGGTTGTCTCTGCCAGGCCGGGCTCAACAATAACATTGGATAAGGATTATAAGTTTGTGACTGATGTGAATAGTGTTGAGATAACAAAAAATATTGTAATTGACGGAAAGGGACATACCATTCGTCTTGGATACGATCCCGCTTTTGTGTTTAAGCATACTTCTTCTTCTGGAAAGATAGAGCTGAAAGATATTACTTTCATAGGCGGACTTGGAAAAGCAATTAGTTTTAAAGAGGATTCCTGTCCTTTTATAATTTCCAATTGCAGATTTATAAACTGTTCCTGTACCAACGGAGGGGGTGCAATTGGTGGATCCGCAAAATATGCCTCTCAAATTATTAATTGTAGTTTTAAAGGATGTTACGGCACAGGCAGTTCTAAAGTTGTTAGAATGGAAACGACGTCCATGGCTTTTTCTGGTTCATTTAGTAGTGGAGGTGCATTGAATATAGTTGGTGCAGTCACTGTTAACTCCTGTAGATTTGAAGATTGTTCGGCTGGGGATGGCGGTGCAATACAGATATCTGACAACTGCCAAATAATAGATTGTGTTTTTGTTAAAAATCATGCCGGAAGAACTGATTCAATGCAGTCTTTTGAGCATGGGGGCGCCATTCATATCAAACGTGGATCCGGTGCCCTAATTAAGGGATGCACATTCACTGAAAATTATGCCGGACGTTATGGCGGTGCGATATCATCAATGGGTGGCGGCGTTAGAATTGAGGACTGTGTTTTTAATTCCAATTACATAAAAGATAGTGTAAGACGTTATGGCGGTGCAATATATGTATCCGGCGATTCCAGGATTGGCGACACTAGCATTTCAATAACAAGGTGTGCATTCAATAATAACGGATATAACAACAATAACCATTACTGCAAATATGGCGGTGCAATATATTTCAGTGACAGGATTATTGCTGGAGCTGTTTCATATTGTAATTTTACAGGCAATGGTGCATCAGAGTATGGTGGTGCAGTATATGCATCATCCGATTGCAGGGACATTAGATTTACAGGTTGCCTATTCACCAAAAACAGGGCTAAAACATATGGTGGGGGCATATATCTCGATTCTAAAAGTTCAACTGTATTTGGATGTGCATTTGTCGACCAGCCGAATGCCCTATATTGTGACAATAAGGGATGCGGCGTTCAATTCTCTACTTTTTTAAGGAATGACAATTATGATGTCTGGTCTACCAAAGAGATAAATATTGCAAACAATTGGTTTGGAAATACTATGGATAACAGGTATTAC
>CACWUH010000100.1 GCA_902764015.1 uncultured Methanobrevibacter sp.
CACGCAACTGGAAATGTCCAAAATGCGGAAAAACACTTGATAGGGACACAAACGCAGCAATTAATATTCTAAACCGCTGGTTCAACGGGGATAGCCTGAGTGCGACGAGATAGAGCCTGTAATTTGTTATACAATTAATAATTGTATTGTTAGTGCAATTCGAGAGAATTGATAACGTTGTTGTGCATGTTATTCTCACCTGAAACTGCGTCACTGGTAACGGTGGGGTGGGTTGCATGATGGTTAAAGCCTAATCATTGTTATAACTTCCCATAACGTGAGGGCGAGAGAAAGATTAGTATTGGTTAACGAAAGTGAATTCCTGATTAAAAGCATCGTGATCCCCAGCAATGGGTAGGAAGTTTAGAAGAGCCATTGTATTACTGAATTTTGGTCATACATAAGTTTAGGCGTATGTATATAGGTCACAACCCAATAATATTCAGTCGGTGTATTTGGAAAACCTAACCTAATCGTATCTAACAACTGGTTAACTCGGTAAGCCCAAATTTGTCCACCTACAAAGGTGGTAGGATGACCGTGAGGAAATCTGATGTTCTTATTTGGGTATGGGATGCTAAAGAAAGCAAATGCCCACTTAATCGAAAGATAGCAGGAAACTGACAAATATAATAACTGTGTGGGATAAGCAGACTTTTAGCAGGTGTATGTTTGCTTTATTTAAAACGGCAGATATCTTTAAATGTGAAATACTATGATATGAGAGTGTGATTTTGGCAATGAAAATGGATATAATTTAAATATATTACAGTCTGTGGAATCAGACAATGAAATACTTGATAAAGAATGGAAGTCCTTAAAATGGAATTCAATCAAGTATGGCATATTTAAGATACAAAAACGGATATTTAAAGCAGAGAAAGAAGGAGACTATAGAAAAGTTAATAGATTATGCAGACTATTGCTTAATGATAAAAGGAGTTTGTTATATAGTATTTATGTTGTAACGAAGAAGAATGATGGTAAAAGAACAAGTGGTATGGATGGTATGATTGTCCGAGAAGATTATGAAAGAATGGAATTATTTTATAAACTCTCGGAATATAAAATTAGTTTACATAATCCTAAACCTGTTCGTAGAATCTATATTCCTAAAAAGAACGGTAAAAAGAGACCTTTGGGAATTCCTACTATTGCTGATAGGATTTATCAAGAAATTTGTAAGTTAGCATTGGAGCCTATTTGGGAGGCTAAATTTGAATCAATAAGTTATGGTTTCAGACCTAATCGTGGTGCTGGAGATGTAATAGATAAGATTCATAGGCTTACATGTACAATGAAGAGACCTTATATTTTCGAAGGTGATTTTAAGTCATGTTTTGACACATTAAGTCACGAGCATATATTGGATAAATTGGGCAACTTTCCACTCAAGAAACTAATAAAGAAATGGTTAGAGGCAGGTTATCTTGAAAATGATGTATTTTACAAAACAAGAACTGGCACTCCTCAAGGAGGAATTATTTCTCCATTACTGGCCAATATTGCTTTACATGGGATGGAAGATGCCTTAGGTATAAAATATAGGCGAAGAAAATGTAGGGATGAATACTGCTATATCAATGAGTCCAAATACGCGGTTATTAGGTATGCAGATGATTTTATTGTATTATGTGAGTCATTAGAAGATGCTAAC
The DNA here is from genome assembly GCA_902764015.1 of uncultured Methanobrevibacter sp. Lineage (GTDB taxonomy): Archaea > Methanobacteriota > Methanobacteria > Methanobacteriales > Methanobacteriaceae > Methanocatella. The sequence continues at coordinate 1,658 of CACWUH010000100.1, forward strand.
AAAGTCTATGAACTCCTAGAAGACTATTTAAAGGATAGAGGTCTCACATTGGCTCCGGATAAAACCAAAATTACTCATATTGATGAGGGATTTGATTTTCTTGGCTTTAATATTAAGCGATATAAAGGAGCAGACAAAAGTAGAGTTCTTATAAAAGCTTCTAAGGATAATATTAAATCTTTTAAAAAGAAAGCAAAGGATATTGTTCGAAATTGTTATCCCAATAACATTGAAAAGTCTGTTAAAAGACTTAACTACTTAATCAATGGTGTGGGTAACTACTGGAGAATGGGATCAAATAAGCGGATTTTTAACGACATGGACAATTATTTGTATGAAATCTTGTTCAGACAAGCCAAACGATGGCATCATAAGAAATCCGTTGGTTGGATTGTGAAGAAATATTTTAAAATATCAAATCATCCAATTTACAAATGGAAATGGACTTTTACTGACCCAAAATCTGGTATTCAAGTAGATAGGATGTCTTGGATTAAAATAAGATATCCTAAATGTGCTAGACATAAATCAACTCCGTATGATGAGGAGTACGAAGATTATATTATAAATCATCGGAATAGAACTCCATTTGAATGTTTGTATGGTTAACTAACAATGATAATAGTTTTTTTCTTATAAACTATGCTCGAGCCGTATGTCTTGAAAGGGACACGTACGGTTCCTAGAAGAGGGGAGATGAGTAATCATCTCTTCTTATTCGACTAAAATACTTAAATTAACCATTATTAATTGAAAAAAATTCAGGAATCCCCATCCTCTATAGGATGGGGTGGTTCAACTGGATCTTGTAGTTTTACTGTGCTTCTGGCAAATTGTTCTCCAGTTGTGGTTTTTCCACACCATTTCGGACCCACAATTAAAACAGCACCAATCATTTTAAGATATTTTTCTAAATCCTTGTCTATAATTCGTTCAATATGGTGTTTGTCCATATTATCATCCCATGATTATTTTCATTATAGTATTTTCTTATTTTTCATTATAGTATTTTCTTATTTTTCATTATAGTATTTTCTTATTTTTCATTATAGTATTTTCTTATTTTTCATTTTAGAATTTTCAGCAGCATATTGTTTGAGTGAAAATTCGTCTTGTTTAATCAATTTAGGATATGTTCTTGATTATATATAAATATAATTGATTGTATGGTCTTTAAAAATTGTTTTAACCTTGAAAAATTGTTTTCATTGAAACATAATATTTAAATCTTTTGGTAAAATTAATTCTAAAACTGCATGGCTTGATTTATAATATTTAAAGCATTTTTTTAAATTTCAACAAAGCCCATATACAATCAATTGATGTGTTGATTCAAATTAATTTTCATACAAATATCTCCAAAATTATATGATTGGGCATCCAAAAATAACTTGGGTCGCTGTGCATTAAGTGTTGGCAACATTGATAAATGCCGTATCCCATTTTGCAAAATTATTTTTACCTCCTCAAATAAAAGTATTCTCATGAACATGAAACGGGCAACACTGATTGGATTGATGCTCCTATTCCTCGCAATGGCTGGCGTCAGCGCAGCAGACAACGTCACCGATGAAAGCGTCATCCAGGAAGACGTCCTTGCAGACTCTGACGACATAGCATCAGAAATTAATGTAACCTTCGACGAGCAGATGTGGGAAGGCAATCTAACAGACATCACAGTCGAGCTGCCCGAAGAGGCCAGCGGAAACTTCACTGTCAGGATAAATGACGAGGTAATCTACAACGAGACGATTACCGACACATCATTCAGTGTCTCGATAAAGCTTCCGAAGCCTAAATTCATCATAATAGCAAACATGTATCCTCCGATGGATGCAAAGACTTATAAGGTATCGGCGTTCTACAACGGCATTGACCTCAACATCACAAAGCCTCTGAAGGTAATGTCCTATCCACCGGACTATGATTATATGCGTTTTCCAGAAGAAATCCTTCAGTATGGCGAGCATCAGGTGACACTGGTCTTTCCAAGATCCGCCAACGGCACTGTGGAGTTCTTCATCGACAATAGGCTGGCTGAAAGGACCACTGCAAGACCTATCCTTTTCTGGAGCCGTGACCCATTTTCAAACCTGAGCCTTGGAAACCACACGCTGAGGGTGTCATATCTCGGAGACGGCTATTATCGCCCCTTCAACAAGACATTCAACTTCACGGTAACCAATGTCATCATAAGCATACCGAAGGTAATCAACATCTGCCATGACGACTGCATATCGGTAAGGACGTTGCCGTCCGCTTCCGGAACCGTCAAGGTATACATAGATGGCAGGCTTGTGGCCTCATCAAAGACGTCCAACGGGGAGTACATTCTCTCCCTTGAAAACTACATTAGATACACCGACCGTGAAGTCAAGGTCGCATTTGAGGGAAAGGACTTCTCAAGGACCAAAAACCAATCCGTAAACATGACATATGACTTTGATGTGTGGTTCACTACATTTACCTACGGCGACAATAACGCTGTGGAGGTTATGCTTCCGGACACTTTGGACAACAGGCTTTTGACAATCGAAATCGACGGCAAAAAATACTCCTTCAGGCATCCGGAAAACATTGCAAACAACATCGTTGAAGTGGACATCTCAAAGCTTGATGCCGGAAACCACACGATGGTTGTGTCATTCAAGGGCGACAGTAAATTTTATGCGCTTCAAAGGACATACAACATCACGGTAGACTACAATTTTTACGTTCCGGATGAAATCGAATACAAGGATTCATCCAAAGTCTCACTGAAGCTTCCGGGCGATGCCAACGGAAACCTTGAGGTATATGTCGACGGAAAGCTTTTCAAGTCCTCCAAGCTCAACAAGGGATATGCGCAAATCATTATAGATTCCTTTGCACCGGGATATCATCAGTTGGGCCTGAAATACACAGGAAGCGATTACAATGTCAGCGGCCTCAACACCTCATTTACGGTATTGCCTAAAATCAGCCTCACATACCGCTTCACAGCAGGCGAGGACAAATACATCACTGTCGAGGTTCCAAAATCATCCAAGGGCTATGTTATATTCAACATTGACGATGTGGAGCATAAGGTAACCATTAAGGACGGTATTGCAAAATACTCCCTCAAAAAGCTTGATGAGGGAGAGCACGACATTTACATCGACTACTATGGCGCCGACGGCTTTGAGGACCTTGAAGAGTGGAGGGTCGTGACGGTCTATAAGGCAAAAATCAAGTCCGTTTCTGCGCAGGCGACATTCAAGGGCATCACCGTTAAGGCAAAGCTTCTTACAAGGGACGGCAAGCCTTTGAAATCCAAGGTTGTCACAGTCAGGTTCAACGGCAAAACATACAAGATCAAGACAAACAAAAAAGGCATTCTGACATTCAAAAAATCAGCCA
>CACWUH010000101.1 GCA_902764015.1 uncultured Methanobrevibacter sp.
TCTTAATGGGTTTACACCAGTACCTTGTCTACCAATGTTACCAGTTAACATTGCGAGGTTTGCAGTGGACATAACGTTGTCAGCACCGTGGGAGTGTTCAGTAATACCTAATGAGTATACGATAGCTGCTTTGTCAGCAGATGCGTATTCAATAGCTAAGTGTTCAATTACTTCAGGTTTGATTCCGGTAATTTCGGAAGCTTTTTCTAAAGTGTATTTTTGAACAACTTCTTTCATTTCTTCGAAACCTTTGGTTCTGTAGTGGATGAACTCTTCATCTTGTAAGCCTCTGTCGATGATGACTTTAATCATAGCGTTCATTAAAGCTACGTCAGTACCGGTTTCAAATTGAACATATTCGTCTGCGATTTTAGCAGTAGGAGTGAATCTTGGGTCTAATACAACTAATTTAGCACCGTTTTGTTTAGCTTGAATCATTTTACGTCCAAACAGTGGGTGTGCTTCCATGTTGTTTGATCCAATACAGAAAATGTAGTCAGCTTCTTTGATACTGTCGAATCCGTTGGTCATAGCACCTGATCCAAATGTGTTAGCTAAACCTGCTACAGTAGGACCGTGACAGATACGTGCACAGTGGTCTACGTTTTGGGTACCACAAGCTACTCTTGCTAATTTCTGTGTAATGTAAATGTTTTCGTTAGGTGAACGAGCACATGCGTAGAATCCAACTTTGTTTGGATCTTCGTCAGATACTTCTTTGAGCTTGTTAGCGACTAAGTCTAATGCTTCATCCCAAGAAGCTTCTCTGAATTCACCGTTTTCTTTTATTAAAGGAGTAGTTAATCTGTCTTCCCTATTAATAAACTGATATCCAAAGTTACCTTTTGGACATACTTTACCCTCATTTACAGGGTGTCTTTTTAAAGGTTCTACACCAACAATCTTTTCGTCTTTAACAACGAAGTTGAGTCCGCATCCTGTACCACAGTATGGACAGATTGTTGGGACGTATTTAATCTCAACCATTTTATAATCTCCAAAATATATTTTTTTTTATAAATATTTAAAAAAAAGAAGCTTTTAAAAAAGCTTCTTAAAGTAATTTACTAGCTTATCCTTTTAGGTATGTGTACCAGTATAGACATGCTACAAAGAGTCCTCCACCAATGATGTTTCCGATGGTAACTGGAATTAAGTTGTTAATGATAATAGTACTCCAGGTAACACCTTCAGCACCTAAGAATAATCCTAATGGGATAAAGAACATGTTTGCAACACTGTGCTCAAATCCGATACATACAAATGCCATGATTGGGAACCAGATACCAACGATTTTACCGATGATATCATCAGATGCGTTAGCTAACCATACAGCTAGACATACGAGCCAGTTACAACCGATACCTTTAATCATTGCAGTTACGAAAGGCATGGTTACTTTTCCTTCTGCTACAGCGATAGCTTTTGCTGAAATTGCGTAAGCTGGTGCTGCGGTGTCAGTAGGGGTAATTCCGCCCATGAAAGCTAATACGTAAGCTACGAATAATGCGCCTACAAAGTTGAAAATCCAACTGATTACCCAGTTTTTAGCGAGACCGCCAACAGATGCGGAGCCGTCTAAAACACCAAGAGTCATGAACATTACGTTTCCAGTGAAAAGTTCTGATCCTGCGAGAACAACAATGATCAAACCTACAGGGAACACTGCACCGAATACGAATTTTTCTAAACCGAGAGGAGCGCCTGCTTTTAACATACCTGCGCTTGCCACTACAGCTAATAAACCACCAAATGCAATATATGCTCCTGCTAAAAAGGAGAGAATTATTACATTATCTATTTTTGCAGAGTCTTTTGCGCCAGCAGTTGCAGAAATTGCTTTTGCAGTATCTACTGGACTTTTAAAAGATGAACTCATTTTATCAACCTCTTTTATTCCCTTTTTTATTAATTTTTTATAATACTGAATGAATCCGATAAGTAGTTCAAATAGTATTATGATACTATATTAGTACTTATTATATAAAAAGGATTTGTTATTACAATTAAAAAGAAATATTTAAATACTACAAAGGAGTTAAATTTAATGTAATGATAAATCATGATGGATTATATACACATCGTGAAAATTCTCTTTTTTTGATAATTTGAATTTAGATTAATGATAATATACTTTATAATGATTTAATAACAGTTATTTTTAAAAATAAGTATGTTTAATCAATTATAATGGCATTAGCCGGAAAACATATAATCACCAAATAATGTTTTAATCGGATAAAACAATCCAATTTTATAATCAATGCACATCACTAAAAAATCGCTTAAATCAAAAAAACATGAATCAAACAAAAAATCAATTCAAAATATCATAAATACAATTTATAAATTAATATTTGAAGAATTACATGATGTTAAACTCAATTCAAAAGCATATAGATAATTTAAAAAAATCAAAAAATATCCAATACAAAAATCAGAACACATCAATTTTTAAAAACTCAAAATTATAAATATTATACCAGGTGAGATGATGAAAATCGAAGAAATTGATGCAATAAATTTCAAAAATGATGTGGTAACAGAGACAAGGGAAAAAGTTGTGAAGGACGAGACCGTCACCTTGACAATAAACGGAAATATTTCACGCAGCCTGTCTGCAATCGAAGACTCCCTAAAGGAATTTGCGGTCGGATACCTATTCAATGAGAACATGGTGAAATCCCTGGACGACATCAAGAATATAGAGATTGACGGACCGCAGATCAATGTTGAAATAGATGACACGCTCCTGAAAACAAATGAAACTGTCCTTTGTTCAGATTCAGCCGGCGGATGGAGAAGCAAGATAAAGGATGTAAACCCTGTGGAATCCGACTTTCAGGTGGATGTCCATGAGCTCATTAACCGCATAGAGGAGCTTAAGGACAATGCCGAAATCTGGCAAGCAACAGGAGGAACACATGTTGCGGGAATTGTCCATGAAAATAAGTTTATAGTTAAAGAGGACGTCAGCCGACACGTTGCAGTGGACAAGGTAATCGGATACGGTATTTTAAACGGCTTCGATTTGAAAAATTCCTACGTAATCTACAGCGGAAGGATGCCTGCAGACATGGTGATAAAGATGACAAGGGCGGGAGTGCCTATCCTGGCATCAAATGCAGCTCCAGCCAATTCGGGATACAACATCGCAAAAAAAGGAAACGTTACATTGGTCGGCTTTTTGAGGGGCCAACGCTGTAACATATACAATAATCAAAACAGGATACTATTCTGAAGGGGTAGGCTTTGCAACCACTTCGCCTTCACTTTCATTTATCTTATCCATCAGCTCGGAAACGATTGCATCCAGAAACACAAGGGTTGTCAGTTCAAATGCGGTTCCCAATGGAGTGAGGGAAGTGTAGTTTCCGTGAATCTGACGCTTCATATAGTTTTCATCGTCAACTTCCTTTTTTCTTCTACCCTTGACAAGAATGAAGCAGTCTGAAAGCTGTCCTATGGTTGATTCCGGATAGGATGTCAAGGCCAGAACTTTTGATCCTCTTTCCTTGGCCTTGTTGGCGGCAGACACGATGGTGTTTGTTTCTCCGGAACCTGAAATGACCACAATGCAGTCGTCGGCATGGATTGCAGGGGATATAGTTTCGCCTACAACATATGCGCTCAATCCCAAATGCATCAGCCTCATGGCAAATGCCTTTGCGGCAAGCCCTGACCTTCCGGCACCGGTAACGAATATGTTTTTTGAGTTCATGATGATGCTTTCAAACTCATCGAGGGACTCCCTATCTAAAAATTCTTCTGCACTTTCAATATTGTCCAATATGGCCCTTATAGAGGATTTCATTATTTCCATTTTATCCAACCCACAAATCAATATTATTAATTATGATTACAATTTTATATATAATTAATGAAATTCGAAAGTAGGGGACTAATCAGTCTTGAGATAGATGGCGAAATCTACGACTACAAGCTATACCAAAGCCTGGAGTCGCTGTCAAGGACACAGTCCCAGAGGAAATCCGCAAAAGAGCTGAACATTTCCCATACCGTATTCAACAGGAGGCTGCTTAAGGCAGAAGACAAGCTTGGCGTGAAAATCACCCAGAAGGTAGGAAACGGAACCGTCCTTACGGCCGATGGATTGGGGCTTCTTGAAGAATTCAGGAAATACCTGATTCAGATTGAAAAGACCACAAGCATCAACATAGCCGGAGGCCATATAAGCACAGGGCTTCTGGAAAGCATACCTGCGCCGTTCAACACCAACATCTACAGCAGCAGCGACGAGGATGCATTCGAGCTTGCAAAAAGGGGAGTTGTGGACATCCTCACCTTGGACGACCCTTTGATTGCATATGAAAGGGACATCAACTTCATGCCGATAGCCTATGACTATCTCGTTCTTGTTTCAAGCCCCGAATCCAGAAATGTCGAAAGCATATCAGACCTGGAGGGTCTTGACTTTGTAGGAGTCAGCGGGTCTGCCCAAAGGCTTGCCTGGAACAGCCTGAGGCATTATGACATTGAATTCAACATCACCGAAACCGTGAATTCCCAATTCGACGCCTTCAAAATGGTGAGAAACTCCGAAAACCTCTACACATTTTTGAATGCCAGCTACTTCAAGGGAAACGAGCTTCTGAAGTATGACACGCAGCATGTAATCAGTGTCATCAAGGTAAACGATGACAAACCGGAAATTGACGAATTCATAAGATTTCTGCTTAATGATGCCCAGAAATCCATTGAAAAAGAGGGTTTCACTCCGATGGGATGATTAGTTTTCAAATGCTCTCGGCAAAATCACATTATATAATAATATATATAAAGTAGATTACACTCATGTTACACTGCATTTTTTGAAGCTGCACATGTGTGAAAATGTGCACTTTCAAAACATTAAATAATGATGAGGCACAATATTATATTGAAAAATAAAAAGGCGATATTATGGTTAAAAACAGAGATTTACTAGCAATTGGTCACTCTGCTCATGATTACATTATTAGAGTGCCTGAATTTCCACTATCACCAATATGAAAACATTTAACGGTGGGGCGGCTGCGAATGTAGCTTGCGTTGGAGCGAAATTAGGATTAAAAACTTCACTAGTCTCAGCAGTTGGTGGAGATTTCAAAAAGACAGAATACTATGAACATATGCAAAATTTGGGTATCGACACAGATTCATTAATCATTGTCCCAGGCGAGGCGACACCTACCGCATTTGTCCTCACAGACGACAACGATGACCAGATCAGCTACTTCTACTGGGGCGCCGCCAAGGAATTTGCCGAAAGCAAGGTTCCATCAAAGGCAATCGAGAATGCCGAAGCGGTCCATCTTGCAACCGGAGACCCTGAATTCAACTGGAAATGTTCACAGGAAGCCAAGAATCAGGATTTGCTTGTCTCATTCGATCCGGGCCAGGACCTTGGAATGTATGACACCAAAAAGCTCATCGATGTCATTGAAAACACCACAATCCTTTTCGGAAACCATCATGAAATCGAAAGGATTCTGGATGCGCTGGAAGTCGACCTGACAGGATTGAGGCAGATGGGTCCGAAAATCATCGTCAAGACCTGCGGGGCAAGCGGCTGTGAAATATATTCAAGCGAGGACAAAATCCAGATTGATGCCATTCCGACCGAGGCCATCGACCCTACCGGTGCGGGAGATTCCTACAGGGCAGGATTTTTGTCAAGATTTTTAAATGGAGAGACACTTGAAGAGTCCGCCAAGTTCGCATCAACAGTCTCATCATTTATCATACAGCATCAAGGCTGTCAGACCAACATGCCAACCTTTGATGAGGCATTTGAAAGAATGAGCGAATTCTACTGATTCCCTTCATTTTTTCAATTTTATTTTATTTTTATCAAAACAACCTTATTTTTAGAAATGGATTTCTAAAATTTACTGTTTTTTAAAAAAGACTTGATACATATCAATAAAGTTGGAATTGAAATTAATCCTATTAATTTAAATACTATTAAATAAAAATAAGAAAATATCAACTTTATGTGGAAAGATTTTAAAATAAATTTGATTGATTTTAATCTTAATGGAGAGAAAGACTATGACACAGATTAGTGATGCAAAGAAAGGCATATTAACCGATGAAATGAAGCACGTTGCCGAAATAGAAGGTGTTTCACAAGATTTCATCTTAAAATCAGTGGCACAAGGTACCATTGTAATACCAAGTAACGTTAACAGAGATATTGAAGCTTCAGGTATCGGAGCAGGACTCAGGACAAAGGTCAATGCGACCGTCGGTACCTCAACCGACATCGTCAACTTCGACGAAGAGGTCCTCAAGGCACAGATTGCAATCGACAACGGTGCAGACTGTCTGATGGAATTGAGTATTGGCGGAGACCTTGACGTAATCAGGAACAGGGTTCTTGACATGTCCCCATTGCCTGTGGGTTCAGTGCCAGTATATCAGGCAGCAATCGAAAGCATCAGAAGAGACGGCTCCGTTGTTTACATGACTGAAGATGACCTTTTCAACACCATCGAAAAGCAAGCAAAAGATGGTATTGACTTCATGGCAGTCCACAGTAGTATCAACATTGAAACCTTAACCAGACTCAAAAGGCAAGGCCGTGTGACCGGTCTGGTCTCAAGAGGAGGTTCATTCATGTCCGGATGGATTGTCGAAAACGAAAAGGAAAACCCATTATACGCCAACTTCGATTACGTACTGGAAATCGCAAAAGAGCATGACGTTGTTCTTTCACTTGCTAACGGTATGAGGGCAGGGTCCATTGCAGATTCAACCGACAGGGCACAAATACAAGAATTGATTATTTTAGGAGAATTAATCGACAGGTCCCGTGAAGCCGGAGTGCAATGTATGATTGAAGGACCAGGACACATTCCAATCAACGAAATCCCAACAAACGTAATGATTCAAAAGAAA
>CACWUH010000102.1 GCA_902764015.1 uncultured Methanobrevibacter sp.
TAACTAATTCACCACATACTACAAAACCAACATCATACTTGAGAAAATTCAAGTACTCACAAATGTATAGCTACATGCGGAAAGCAACCATCATAGTAAGAATTGCTCCATGCAACATTACTTAGGTCATCGCCATAAAACACATAGCACATTTAATAGACAGACAAATTTTATAAACAAATTCAATTAAAAAATATTGCAAAATATAATCAAATAAAAAATAATTATCATATATTATTTTTAATTAATTAATATAAACTAATAATTGAAATTTTCCTTAAAACAAAGTTTTAAGAAATTTTTATAAAAATAATTTTAAAAATCGTGAAAAATTAAAATAAAAAAAAATATTCAAGAAAATAATAAAATAAAAAAGAATTATAAGGTTTCACACCTGATAAAACCTTTCAAAAAATAACTAGTATATAAATGTATTCATTAACTTTATATATCATTATAATTTTTTGCGAATGACCGAAATAATTCTTGTTAAACTTCTATGCATTTTAATCCGATATTCTTCAACAATGACAAATCCTACTTCATCAACCATCGGTTTTAGGTCAACATAATGTGGAGAGGCCATACAAAGGTATGCATCATCCTTCATATTATCATAGATTGCATGGAAGAACTCCTTGAAAATTTCCTCGCCATCGACATCCCCCGTAGAAGTGGATATTCCATAAGGAGGATCTGTAACCACACTGGCAACCTTTTCATACATCTTGAGTTCACGCACATCAAGATGGAATGTCCTGTAGTCCGTAATGCCATAATGGTCCAGGTTGATGGCAGTTCCATTCTGCATCTTCCAGTATATGTCTGATCCGACCAGCCTGCATCCGATCAATCCCGCTTCAATCAGTATTCCCCCTGTTCCGCAGAAGGGATCAAGCAGCAGTTCACCCTCCCTGATTCTGGATAGGTTGACCATGCACCTTGCAAGTTTCGGATTCATGGATCCCGGATAGAAGAACGGTCTTTTATGGGGCTTGCTGTCTTCAAAATGCTTTTTGTCCAGCCTTATCCTTTCGATGCCGACATACAGATCATCGCCATGAGCGACCACCCTTACCAAAGTATTCGGCTTTGAAAGGTTTACATGGATGTCCTGTGAATTTTCAAGAATCAATGTTCCCAGCTTTCTTTCATATGCTACAGTATCAACCTGTGAACGGATTCTTTTAACGCGAACTGCAAAGTTTTCGTCAATGAGACCAGACCAGTCGATTGTCGAAACATCCTTTTCCAGATTTTCCACATCTGTCCTTAATATATGCTCATGGACTTCATGGGTATATCCAAGCCTTCTGGTCAAAATCCGATAGTAGTTCATGAAATTATCCTGTGAAATGTCCTTCAAAACAACCAGACCCTCTGTTATGCTGTCTATCTCAGCATCGATATTTTCACATTCCATGACTGCCCTAAGTTCAGCCAATGGCAATTCTGGATGTTCCTGTGACTGTATACATAATAATTCCATTGAAATTCACCTTAGTCCAAATATATTTGTCACTTTCTTAAAAAGAAATGTTGGCATGACCTTGAATAACAGGCCCCTTCTAATAAATTCTTTCACAAGCTTTGATTGAGTGTCCATATCCCCATACTCTGAAATCAGTTTTTCACAGCCATTTTCCCCCAGTTTTAAAAACAGATAATCCAAATCATCATCTGACAAGATATTTAAGGCTTTTTGAACCTTGAATTGGTATGAGAATTCCTTGAGATATTTATCCCTGAATTCGCTTTCATATCCCTTCAGCATTTCCAAATCCTCATTTTCTATGGTTTCAATGACATGTCTGCAAGCCATCCTGCATGCATCAAATGCTATCAGCAAACCCCCACCTGAAGTGGGCTTTACCTGACCTGCAGAATCGCCTATCAATAGCAGCCTGCCCTTGACCAAGGCATTTGCCTCATCGAAAATTGGTATGAATCCCTTATACTTTTCGAGTATTTCATATTCGAAATTATCATCCAAAAAGTTTGTGAGGATATCATTTTGAATCTTGTGATTCTGATTGGAGAAAAGCCCTATCCTATAGAGGCTATCCCTTAGAGGTATGATCCATAAGAATCCCGGCAGAATCTCATTCAACAGGTAGGTGTCGACATAATCCTCAACATCATCATGTGAGTTTCTAAATGAACATATGCTTTCATCATCGATTTTGACAAGCATCTGTGAAGCCGGAAAAGTATCTTGAGCGTTTCCCATGATTCCTGCGAGCAGTGAATTATATCCATCACAGCCGATTATGACTTTTGACTTGATTACACAATCGTTTGAAAGGCATACCATTCCCCTTTCACCATCGACATCAATCACCTTCTGATTGATGAATTCGGCTCCGTTTTCAACGACCCTATTCAATAGGAACTCATCATATGCAATCCTGTCAATGACATATGCTGCGGTTTCATCCTTTTCGACATTCAGAATATGATTCTTCGTGTGTAGAAATGCCCCCTTGACGGAGTTCAATATTACCTCATCAGGCAGCTCATTTGTATCCGATATGTGCCTACTTAAAATTCCAGCACACTGCAGAGGATAGCCAATCTGCCTTTTCTTATCAATGACTGCAACATCCAATCCGTTTGCAGATAAATAATAGGCAATGGTAGAGCCTACAGGACCTGCTCCGACAATGACTGCATCAAAATCAAAATTCATTTAAATACCTTTATTTCTTAAATTTATCGAAATGTCTCTGAATAACTTGGGATGAGGCATCTACATTGTCCTGGCCATTTTGAGGATATTCTTCAGCCGGCCCATCATAATAGCTTTGAGGCTCATTATTCTGATAATAATCATCACTACCATATGAATTCTCATCGCGCATTCTGATATTTGGGCCATTATTCTGATAATAATCATCACTACCATATGAATTCTCATCGCGCATTCTGATATTTGGGCCATTATTCTGATTAGCGTTTCGGGATTTATTGAATCCGCTATCATAAGGCTCATATTCATAGGTATGGCGAGGGTTCTGACTGCCCATATTCTCGAAATTTTCAGGATAATAGTCATATTCCCTTCTTGGATATGAATTCTTTTCATGGGTTATTGGAGTGATAGGCTCATATTCATCATAATAGTCATTTCTGCCAAGATAATCATCAGGGCTCAAATAATCTTCATCCCTAGGACGATACTCGCTATCATCCCTATAGCCCCTTTCATGATATTGGGGCATCTGCTGCGGAGGTGCCTGGAAATTTCTTGGCCCGACCATTCTTGAAAATATGATTTCTTCAACTTCGGAAGGGTTGGAAATGTCCTTCAGTTCAATCTGATTATTGTCATAAGCACTAAAGACTGAAACGGATCCGACATTGAACAGCCTCGCTAGAATATTCTGTGAAGTGTTTATATCCTGAATTGTCGCATATGGCATGTAATTCTTTTTAGTGGAAATTACACCAGATTTGATGATAATCTTGGTCTCAGTCAATGTGTATTCCATTGAATACCATCCAATCAGCTGCCAGATTATATAAATAACCGTGATAAGAATGACGACAAAAAAAGCAATTGCAGCATAGCTAGTTAAGGAAAGCTTGATTTGGGAAATCAGATAGACCTGCATTTCCCCTATGAATCTGATAACCATAGGAGAGACCGTCAATATAATCACCAATATAACAATGCCCAATATTGCCTTTTTGCAACCCAAAATTATGTTGGGTTTGGTTTTATAAATGATTCTCTCATTTACCCTTCCATCATTTTTATCAAACAACATAATTATCTATTATAATTTATTTATAAATAAAGTTTTACAAAAAAAAGTTATGAGAAATAAGCCTCAGCTCGCCCATCATTCATCACATATCAGAGCTCATAGGGTTCATCATCGGCTTATTGTCAATTAAATTTTATCCGAACATCATTCCTGCTTCTGATTTAAATATTTCGTCTTCTTTATTCTTATCCATGACTTTGTCTACAGCTTTCATAAAGTCATCGACTGTGATTTTATCACGCTTATCACGAATTGCAAACATACCTGCTTCAGTACATACTGCCTTTAAATCAGCGCCGGAAAATCCATCAGTTAAATCGGCTAACAAATCAACATCAGCCTCTTCATCAAATGACATGTTTTTAGTGTGGATCTTAAGTATTTCACGTCTGCCGTCCTCATTTGGAAGAGGAACTTCAATAAACCTGTCAAAACGGCCAGGACGCAGAAGTGCAGGATCCAATATATCTGGCCTGTTGGTTGCACCGATAATTCCAATGTCACCTCTTGACTCAAATCCGTCAAGTTCGGCTAAAAGCTGCATTAATGTCCTTTGGACTTCCCTGTCCCCACTGGTGGAACTTTTAAGTCTTTTTGCAGCAACAGCATCCAGTTCATCAATGAATATGATGGCCGGAGCTTTCTCTTTGGCAAGCTCGAATACTTCACGTACAAGCCTTGCACCTTCACCGATGTACTTTTTGACAAACTCGGAAGCTACAATCTTAATGAATGTGGCATTGGTTTCATTGGCAACCGCTTTTGCAAGCAAGGTTTTACCGGTTCCAGGAGGTCCGTATAACAATATTCCTTTAGGAGGTTCTATTCCCACCCTTTCAAACAGTTCAGGTTCGGTTAAAGGAAGTTCAACTGTTTCCTTAACTTCTCTGATTTGCTCTTCCAAACCGCCGATTTGTTCATAAGTAATATCCGGCTTGGTTTCGATTTCCATTCCTGAAACATTTGCATCCTTTTCGGAAGGCAATACTTCCACAATGCCGAATGTCTGTTGATTTAAGGCAACCCTTGAACCAGGTACCAATAATTTTTCATCTAAGAATTTTGAGTAATTAACAAGAAAACTAGGTCCAGTGCTGCTTTTAACTGTCATTCTATGATCATCTAATACTTCTGTAATA
>CACWUH010000103.1 GCA_902764015.1 uncultured Methanobrevibacter sp.
TGATAGGGACACAAACGCAGCAATTAATATTCTAAACCGCTGGTTCAACGGAGATAGCCTGAAAAAATACTTAAATTAACCATTATTAAGTGAAAAAAAATTCAGGAATCCCCATCCTCTATAGGATGGGGTGGTTCAAAGCCTTTCCATCTTTTCAAACGGCATAATCTTTTCAAGGGATTTTATCTGTATGGGCACGTCATTTTCCTTCACTGCGCCCACGGAATTCAGCCCGCCGCCTGTGATGACGCCGAAGTTGTAGTTGTCGACCTTTGAGTTGTATACAAGTTCCCTTGGCTTTCCGATTTTATAAATGGAGAATCCGATATTGTTCAATATGTCCAGGATTTCCACTGCATAGTCTCTTGATATGTATGGAATCTCCTTTACGCTGGCCAATATCTTGTTTGGGCCATTTGTGCCGGTGATTGAAGTCATATTCTTTGACAGAAAGATCTTGTGGGGGTCTATTGTCGTTCCGTTGTATGAAATCATGTCGATGAATAGCGGAGGCTCTGTCAGCTCAAGCAGTCCGCTGTATGTAGGGTTGCTCATGATTCCGTTGTTTATCAGTATTCCGTCAATGCTTAGGCTGCAGATTGTTGCAATTCCGACCATATCATCGTTTTCGGGATGGTCTATCAACTTGTAGTATGGGTTGATGTATTTCGGATTGTCGTTGTAGGTGTCCTCCATAATCGATAAAGCTGTGTCAACATCGTTTCTGTTGACGTATGAGACGTTGGCGATGATGTCTCCTTTTTGCTTTTCGATGTCGAAGTTGACCTGCTGAATCAGATTCATTGATTTTGACAGGACGAGGGATATCTTTTCCTGATTCCTTGCTGTTGGAGCTTCAAGGGGCGATAATATTCTTGATGTTATCGGCTTAAGGGAGGTGAAGTCCTGTATCTTTTCAGCTATTTTCAGGGTGATATCTTCTCCCAACTCCTTGACTGCACAGAACGGGGTTATTCCTCCAATTATGGCTATTCCAACCATTCCGTCAGGGACAGGCAATCCCAATATATCCTTTCCTTCTTCAGACACGCCTATCACCCCTCCGATTCCTATCCTGTCCAGTTCTTTTATGATTTCAATCGTCCTTTCGCGTGCGATTCCAGGAATCAGCCTGAAGTTTGCAGGTACAACTCCGCTTCCCTTCCTTATCACGTCAAGAACTGATGTCAGATTGGAGTTTGCAAAGGCGTCAAGCGGGGTGACTGAAGTCTTCTTGTAGGATATGAGTTCAGTGAATTTCACCGGCTGGTTGTTTTCTATTTTCAGGAGCCCTCCGTATTGCGGCTGTGATGGTATTCCCTCATTGAGGAGCACCCCGTCGATTGTGGTTCCGCATATTGTGGTGACCTCGATTTCGCCGGTGGTTTTATCTTCATTTATATTAACGTAAGGACTAACAGAAAGACCACTTTCAAAAATCTCTTTCATTATATTGATCGATTCTTCATTATAAATGGTTGATGTGTTGACAACAACATTTCCTTCCTGTGTCATATATGTGAAGTCAGTCAGATAAATCATTTCTTCAAACTTTGAATAGATGAAGTCGACCTGGTCATATATCAGTCCCTTTTCAAGCTTTTCACGGCCCAAATCCGTAATCACCCTTCCGGAATAACCTTTCTTTTCGGTATATCCCTTCTCGTCAAGAATCTGCATATGGTATCTGACGGCACGCTCGCCCAGATTGAAGCCCTTTTCCTTCAGCTCGTCAGCTATCAGCTTGGAGCCGGTAGGCTCATCCTGCTTTGAAAGCACCCTCAGAATCTCAATCATCCTGTGTTCGGACTCAGACATAAAAAGCACCTATAAAAATAAGAATTGAATATCTGGATTAGATGTCCAGATACTTTCTCTGTTCGTATCCGAATACCTGCACACGGTATTCGTCCCATTCCTGATACTTGAGCTCAAGGAACTTTTCGCTTACGTGAGGACCAAGGGCATTAAGTATGAGAGGGTCCTCTTCAAGTGAATGGTAGGCTTCCCAAAGGCTGGTAGGCAATACCTCGATTCCTCTTGATTCCCTTTCCTCTTCGCTCATGCGGTAGATGTCATCCTCGACAGGCTCTCCCGGATCAATCTTGTTGACGATTCCGTCGATTCCTGCCTCAAGCATAACTGTGAATGCAAGGTATGGGTTACATGCAGGGTCTGGTGATCTGTACTCGATACGTGTGGCTTTTCCACGTGCTGCAGGCACTCTAATCAGTGCGGACCTGTTCCTGTAGCCGTATGCCATGTATACCGGAGCCTCATAGCCGGGCACAAGCCTTTTGTATGAGTTTACGATAGGGTTTGTGACAGCTGTGATTGCACGGGCGTGCTTGAGCAGTCCTCCCATGAAGTGAAGGGCATCCTTTGAAAGTCCGGTTTCTGAATCAGGGTCTGAGAAAAGGTTTTTTTCTCCCTTGAAGACAGACTGGTGGCAGTGCATTCCGCTTCCGCTCACTCCAAAGAAAGGCTTCGGCATGAATGTCACCCTGTAGTCGAGCTGGTCGAAGGTGGCCATGTTGTCCACAATCGCCTTGATTGCCTGCTTGAATGTGATTACCGCATCGGCGGTCTTGAGTGCGTCCTTGAACTTGAATGCGATTTCGTTCTGGCCGGGAGCCACTTCGTGGTGGGATGCCTCGACCTCAAAGTCAAGGTCTTCCAGGTTCAGTGTCAGTTCTCTCCTGAAGTCAGGCCCCTTGTCCAAAGGCTCCACATCGAAGTATCCGGCTTCGTCGTAGGGCATCGGATATCCGTTCTCGTCGATGTCCACAATGAAGAATTCAGGTTCCGGACCGATGTTGTACTGAAGGCCCCTTTCTGCAAGGTGTGCCAGGGATTTCTTGAGCACTCCTCTTGGGTCTCCTATGAACGGCTTTCTGTCGGCTGTCCACACGTCACAGATGAATCTGCATGTTGCGGACTCTTCAGGCCTCCATGAAAGCCTGGAATAAGTGTTGATGTCAGGTTTCAGGACCAGATCGCTTTCATTGATTCCAACAAATCCTGCGATTGATGATCCGTCAAACAGCATTCCTTCATTGAATAATTCGTTCATGTCGTCCTTTCCGTTGAACGGAATGACGATGTTCTTTACAGTACCGTTAATGTCAACAAATTGCAAGCGGATAAACTTGATGTTGTCCTCTCTCATTTGTTCTGCAATAATTTCAATTTTTTCTTCTGGGATATCGCTCATCAAAATCAAGCTCCATAATAATTAAAGTCGGAAATCATCTTCCTATCAAAAATATATTTCCATTTCGTAGTATATAAACTTTTATGCATATTTGCATTCTTTTGTTTTTTCTATATCAATGTCTTATGTTCTATTTTGTTTAATAAACATAATTTAGCGAATTTAGAATTTATTATTAAAATGTTCAATCACTTTCAAAAAAAGAGAAAAAATTTGATTTTATCGGTTGGAATAAAATCAGAAGTGGTCGAACTCATCTCCGAAGTACTCATAGACCTTTTCAAGCTCTTCGGGAATGTCAAGCATCTGTGTGCAGAATGGTATGCACTCTCCACATCCTAAACAGCAGTCCGCCCTTGAATCCTCATCGATGAGTGAGAAATACTGCATGGCGCTGGCTTTCGGATTGTCCATCATGTGGGCAATGTTGTACTCGGTAAAGCAGTTTATGATGTCCACTCCATGCGGGCAAGGCATGCAGTAGCCGCAGCGGGTGCACCTGTTTGCCAAGCGTGTTTTGTAGGTTCTTGCAACTTCCCTTATCAGCTCCTGGTCGCTTTCAGAGATTGTATCTATCTTTGAAGCTATTTCTATGTTCTCTTTCACCTGCTCGAGGCTTGTCATGCCGCTTAAAACGCAGTCGACGTCATCCCTGTTCCACAGGTACTGCAGGGCCCATTCGACAGGACTCCTTCTGGTTTCGGCAGTATCCCACAGGCCTTGGATTTCATCCGGAATGTTCTGGACAAGCCTTCCTCCCCTCAAAGGCTCCATAATCATGCTGCCGATGTTGAGCTCTTTCAGGTAGTTCAGTCCCATTATCCCTGACTGGTAGTACTCGTCGAGATAGTTCATCTGGGTTAGGACAACCTCCCATTTGGGATATTCGTCAAGGATTTCAATGAAATGGTCGACCTCGATGTGTGATGAGAATCCGACATGCTTCACCCTGCCGTCTGAAAGGGCATCGTCAAGAAAATCAAAGACGTTGAGGTTTTTAACCTTCTCCCAGTCCGGAACGGTGAGGGAATGCAGGAGATAGATGTCGATGTAGTCGGTTTGGAGCTTTTCAAGCTGTTCGTTGAGGAAGAACTCGAAATCCGATTCCTTCTCTATGGCCCATGACGGCGATTTGGTCTGAAGCAGTATCTCGTCCCTCAGAGAGTTTTCAGCCAGGAATTCGCCGACAAACTTTTCGCTCTCACCGCTTCCTCCCAGGCCTTCGGCATGGTAGGGATAGGCGGTGTCTATTATGTTGATTCCGTTTTCAATGCCGTACTCAAGCATTCTTGACGCTTCGGCCTTGTCGATGTCGGCATTGTTGGCCTTTGTCGGAAGCCTCATGGTCCCGAAGCCAAGCCTTGAAACCTCAAGATTGGTCTTTCCAAGTGTGTTGTATATCATTTCAAATTCCTCAAATGGTATTTTAGTCAAAAAAAGTATAAAACACTTGTCATTTTAAAAGAACGCTTTAAAAAATAGTAGTTAGATGGAAATATTCCTGGGATATAGGATGCCGGGGGCGGGATTCGAACCCGCGATCTCACGGTATCCCAGGAATAAGCTAGAGCACTGCTTTATTACCCTATGAGCCGT
>CACWUH010000104.1 GCA_902764015.1 uncultured Methanobrevibacter sp.
CTATCTTAATGTTTATATATTTTTTCGACATAATTTTTTAGGCATTCCTAAAGTTTTAATATGATGAGATTCATAGTAGTAATAGGTGTATGCAATGATCTTCAGCAAAGGAATCTCAATAATACTGTCAGCTTTATTCTTCCTGTTTCTGGCATTACTGTTCTCAACAATATCTGTCGTGTTTTTAAAAGGCGGACTGATTCCGGTTGTCGGGCTTGTCATGTTCGTGATTTTTTATTTTATCACTCGAGTGTTCTACAGCTATTTGAGAAATGACGAGAAATACAAGAACAACCGTAACACGTCAAGCGATAAGCCCGGTGAAAAATATTATGTGAAAGGGGAATCCGACCCCAAAAAAATATTCATCGTTGTCTGGCTGATCATTATCTTGATGCTGACTTCAGCCTCATTGTGGTTATATTCTTTTAATAACGGTTTGGTGTGAAATTGTTGAAAATTTCAAAAATACCATAACCTTTATATATCATGTAATTAAATATTATAACTGTCTATTTGTATGGATGGGTACCCAAGCGGCCAAAGGGGAAGGACTTAAGATCCTTTGGCATAGGCCTCCGAGGGTTCTCATCCCGATTATTGCCTTAGTGGCTCAGGTGGTAGAGCGCTACCTTGGTAAGGTAGAAGTCGGGGGTTCGAATCCCCCCTAAGGCTTTCAAACTATTTTTCTATGATTTCAACATTTTCCAGTGATTCAATTTTGTCGAAATCGTCATTTAATAAAAGAAGCATTATCTCCAGAGTTTTTTTGATTCCGGATTGTGACCTTTCAAACAATTCTTCGCTGTCCAGTTCATTCAAATCTGCATGGACGTCCGTGATGGCTGTGATTTCATGGTCTTTTGTTATGATGGCAATGGCTCCATGACCGACGCCTGCTGTGGTTCCGATGGCAATGTCGCAATCGCTCATTTCCATAACGGCTTTTGCCATGATTTTTGAAACCTTTTTGTCCCCTTCCTCATCATAGACCTTGATTCCTTTAATCAGGTTATCCGGTTCGGGAGGGTTGGTGACGTTCAATATCTTTTTCACGGCTTCAATCGTTGGGATGAACAGGCTGCAGGTAACGCTCAACTTGTTGTAGTCGAAATCACCATATCCTTCGGGGTTCTTGATGTATCTGCATCCAAAATTGCCTTCATAACCTTGGGCCAGTGCGTGAAGTTCCCTTCCGATTTCGCCGTGTGTAAAGCACTCGGCAGTAGCTATTCTAATCATTTTTATCTCTTAGTTTTTTCAGTGCGGTCATTGTGATGATGTTTGCAACCTCATCCAGCGTATACGGGGTCACAGGCTCGTTGTCCCGAATCAGTTTGTTTGTTGTCAGGATGAGGTGGTTTTCAGTGATTCCCTGTGCCCTCAGCTCTTCAACGGCGGGGTTGTTGTCATCATATTCTGAAATGTCCTTTATTTCGATGTTTTCATTGCCGAAGCCGAATATTCCTGCAGTTCCGATGGTTACGGCACCTCTTTTGTGTGCATGCTTGATTATCTTTGCGGCGGTAGGTATGGTATTTCCTCCGGCAATCACTATGATTACGACATCACCTGTAATCAAATCCAGATTGTCATCGTTAATGTATTCGGGGTGGCTTTCGACTTTTCTGAAGCTTTCGTTATGGGTGCAGAGTTCTTTTAAAAAATCTGGCTTGTTTGTGCCGGTTTCAGCACCCAAAAGTGTAAATATCACATCTCCTCCATCTATTTTTTGGCCGTCAAAGGCTCCAATTACCTTTGGTCCGCCACGGTGCACCTGTATCAGGTTTATTCCAATTCTTAAACCTAGCCTTCCGCATCCGATCAGGTCTATTCTACCTTTAGGCACTTGTCTGTCTTCCATCTTTTGTATTTCATCTTCCATATTATCACTGTAATTTTTCAATAGGTCTTTTGTCAATGACTTCACTGTCAATGCCAATCTCTTCCAGAACCCTTTTCAATGAGTGCAATCCCGGAACTTCGCTTTCGTGATGGCCCAAATCAATCAGTGTGATGTTCAAACTTTTTGCAAGAATTGCCGTTTCCTGTGTAAGGTCTCCCGAAATCAGCATGTCCAAATCTTTTCTGCAGGCCAATCTGACATAATCAGGATTCCTCAATCCGAAACCGGATATTGTTCCGATCTTTCTGATTTCATCCCCATCTTTGGGACTATTCACAATCCTCACATTTTCAAAATCTGCTGAAATATGCTCTTTTAATTGTCCAAATGAATAACCCGATTTGCAGACCCTTCCAATATTCGTTTCATCATCAAAAGAGCCGATGACTTCAAGGCCCAGGCATTCGGCCAATGCCTCATTGGCGCCGCCGTCAATGATGTCCCAGTTGGAGTGGATCGTGTATGTGGGGGTTTTTGGATTGAACAATGGCGGATGATGAGTGATGAGTAGCGTATCCTTGCCGTAACTGTCGTCTTCAGGCCATAAGTCCATCAATATCTTGACTGAAGAGATGTCCAGATTCAAATCCCAGTCTCCCATCAGTCCGACATTATCGAAGTCCAATGCCAATTTTTCAGGTATTCTTTCATCCAGAAATTCAATAATCTCTTTAAGCTTCATTCAAATCGCAATTAATTTTATCAATTTCATCTTTTATAAGCTCATCGCAGCTGAATGGGTCGATTGTGGATACCTTCAGGGCAGGCCTGTCAGCCAATGCCATGAACTTGTCAATGTTTTTCTCCTTGAAGATGACCTCCTCGAAAAATCCCATTTCGCAGGCGCTGTAGAGCACCCCTTCCCTTTCAAGGCACCTGTTCAGCACATTCGTCAAGACTCCTATCGTCAATGTCATTGTTCCCGAAGTCTTTGTATCGATGCCTTTTGTCTTGATGATTGCCTTATGCTTGGTGCTGACCGCATTCAAACGTTCATGAATGTTGTTCTTATTTCTTAAAAGGGAGTCATTGTCTTCGCCGACAGGATCCTCTATGATGAATGCGTCAACATCGAATTTTGATGACTGCTCGACGGTAATTCCGCCAAAGCCGGTGGTGTCAATCACAACGCTTCCCGAGTATATCAAATCCAAGTTAGATGAAAATTCAATTGGATTTTTTGCATTTCCTCCAATTGAAGCATCTAACAATCCCTTCAAGTGAGGATACATGTCAATCAGCAGTATGTTCGTGTATCGCTCACTCAGTTTCTTAACAATTCCTACGCCTGTAAAATAGGTGCCGATAACAACTATTCGGGTATCGGCATCCAATTTTAAGCTTTCGATATAGTCAAAGGTAGCCTGTGACTTCTTGTCAATGATTTCATTAAATATATCAATCAGTTTAGTTTCAGATTTAATCGTGAACACTTCAGATGTGATTCCGGTATCGACATTCATGGTCCGACCACTCTTTCAAATCCGATTTTTTCAAGCGCTTCGCAGGCTTCGCTGTACACCGCTTCCTCAATGGACTTCTGATGAATCAGATGTGATGGGGAGGTTCCGCAGGTCAGTATCCTTCCCTTGTTGTCGATGAATATCAAAAGGGAACCGGACCCTGGAATTCCGAGCCTTCCCCTTGCAATTATCAAATCGGCATCGCTCTGGTCAAGGGCCATATATGCCTTTGCAAGGGCGGGAATCCTGCTGGTGTCGGCAGTGTTGGTGTTGATGTGAAGTATCTCTGCTGAAGGCAGGCCATATTCGCTTAAAACCTGGTTCAGGACTTCCACTTTAATTCCATTCTTATTGGGGATGCATATCTTTTGGGAGGTCCTGATGTAATCCTGTATTTCGGAGATTTCCTCAAGTGTGTCTCCGAATCTGCAGTTGTTTCTGGACTCCTCAAATGCATTGCGAATCATCTTTTCAAATGCCATAATATCATATCTAAAAAATAGGGATTAAATAGTTTGAGGTATCAAATCAAGCTTTTCGATGACATTGACAACCTCTGTGTAATTGCCGTATTCCGGAGAGCCCACTCCCTTGACTTCATGAGGGTAGTTGTCGGCAATGACTGTGGCCAAATTGCTTGCACCGGCCTTAAGTGAGAATTCCACGTTTTCCGGACCGACTGTAGGGGTCGGCATTGTGATTGTGATTTCCGGATACATTATCCTTGTGACTGCAACCATTTTCAGCTGCTCCTTCAGAGGAAATGGAGGCCAGTCAGCCATTGGGGTTCCTTCATATGGATTGAAGCCCATGATTGGAATCTCCTCCAATGTTTTGAAATTGGATAGGTAGCGCAAATGCTTTATCCGGTCCTCTTTGCTTTCGCCAAGTCCCAAAAGCAGACCTGAAGACAATCCGATTCCCGCATCGCTTATTCTTTTGCAGGTCAATATCCTCTGGTCCAGTGAGTCCCCTGGCTTTCTTTGATAGAACACGTCTTCGTTAATGGTTTCGAGATTGCAGCATACGGTGTCTGCGCCCAATTCGGCCAGCTCATGGACTGACCTTTCGGTAAGGTCGCCTCCGACATTGACAAGGATTTCCAGATTTGAGTTTTCCTTCACGATTCTGCAGGCGTTCACAGCCTGCTTTCCCTTGTAGCCATATCCTCCCGAACAGCTTACGCGGGGGATATGTGCCTCCTGGATAGATTTTACAGCCGTCAATATTTCATCATTGGATTTGTAGAATGCATTGAAATAGCCCTTTTCGGAGGTTTCCTCTGCAAATCCGCAGTATTCGCATCTGGGTTGGATCTGGCATTTGTTTGTGAGGTGGACTGTAGATGTCAGCTTGATTACTTTTGATTGATTGTCTCTTATTTGGCGGGCTACCTCAAACAGCTTCTCGAGATTTTCATCGTCATCTATATTCAGCAATTCTAAAAATTCTTCATCTGTCAATTCCTTTCCTTGTTTTGCCTTGTTTAAAACCTCATCAATCATATAACATCTACTCTCATTTTTTTTACAAACAGATTAACTTATTTTTTAATGGCTGATTTCTCAACGATTAAAAAATAAGTTAAGAAATTGTTGGAAAAACCAACAATTTAAACTTATCTCGTGTTTATTCTTGTTTACCTAAGTAATCGAGTACGGTAGGTACGATTTCTGCTAAGGAACCGAAGTTCATTGAGTCAGCAGTACCTAATAATGCAGCTGGGTTTAAAGCATC
>CACWUH010000105.1 GCA_902764015.1 uncultured Methanobrevibacter sp.
GAGATGTTCGGAATCAGATTGTGGAGCTGGAAAATGAATCCTATCTTTTCGCCCCTGAACTCGTTGAGCTTCTTGGATGACCTCAAGTCCTGGCCTGCAACGGTGATGCTTCCCGAATCCGGAATGTCCAATGCGCCGAGCATGTTCAATAATGTCGACTTGCCGGAACCTGAAGGGCCGATGATTGAGACAAACTCGCCGTCTTCAATCGTGAGGTCGATTCCGTTCAGTGCTTTAATATTGCCGTTTTCATAGCTTTTGTATAATCCTTTAATCTCCACTGCATTCATCATACCACCTCACTCATACCTCAGCGCTTCTGTCGGAGGCAGTTTGACCGCCTTGATTGCGGGATACAGCCCTCCGATGATTCCAACAACAATTGCAATCGAAAATGCCTGTATGAATATCTTTGGAGTGAATAGAGGCTCAATGCCGATTTGCGGACCCATGAAAGTGCATGCCAGAAATCCGATCAGTGAACCGATGATTGCAGAGACTATTGTAATTACAAGAGATTCGCCGACAATCATTGCGAGTATCCTCTTGTTCGACCATCCGACAGCCTTCAAAACGCCGATTTCACGTGTCCTTTCAAACACGCTCATCAACATTGTATTAATGATGCCCAAACCTCCGACGACAATTGCCAGAAGTGAAATCGCCCATGTGGATGCCTGAAGCATGTTGAGCATGTCTCCCATCTGCTGCATCTCCATCACCGAAGTGACTGTTGCAATGTCATCACCGTATTTCTCATCGATCCTGTCCGCCACGGCCTGTGCGTCCTCGCCCTTCTTGACCTTGACGTAGATGTTTGAGATGGAATCCTCATCGTCCATCAACTCGCCGACCTTGGAGATTGACGTGAAAACCCCACCGGCCATATTCTGGTCACCGGTTTCATAAATTCCGACAACCTTTAAGTCCTCG
This sequence comes from uncultured Methanobrevibacter sp., assembly GCA_902764015.1. Classification (GTDB taxonomy): domain Archaea; phylum Methanobacteriota; class Methanobacteria; order Methanobacteriales; family Methanobacteriaceae; genus Methanocatella. Next base: position 934 of record CACWUH010000105.1, read on the forward strand.
CCGTCAACCTTGATGTCGTCGCCGACCTTGTAGTCGTTGTCATCGGCATAGATTTCACCGAGAATTGCCTCGTTTTCACCATCCTCCATGATTCTTCCTTCCTTCATGGAGATGTCCGCCAGTTCTGTGCCTGCCGGGTCGATTCCCACCAGGGTATTCATGTAACTGTCGCCGACCGACGTCAACACTACATAAATCGGATAGGCCTCATCCACACCTTCGACCTTTGAAATCTTATCGACCCATGATGCGTCTATGGTATTTGTTCCATAAGCTGAATCTCCGGTTTCCTTACCTGAAATTGAAAAATCAGCACCACCTGCATGGATTGTATCTTCAAAGGTGTTTACCAAACCATCTGTGATTCCGCCAAGAGCAACAATGACAATGATGCCTATTGCAATGCCCACAATAGCCAAAATTGCACTGTTCTTTCTCCTGAATGGATTTTTAAGAATGAATTTTAAAAATGACATAATACTAAATAGGTTAGTTATATATAAATAACTAATTATAGTATCAACCGAGATGCGAAAAACAGGTGATGAAATGCATAAGGAAACCCTGATTGAAAATATTGAAAGAATCCACACTACCGAAATGGGTGTCGGAAGAATACAAAAGAACCTGGGAATTGATGAAGAGCCAGTTAGTTACTGTATTTTGAAACTTAAACAGGAGAATTCAACAGTTACAAAGGAAGGCAAGAATTATTATGTTGATGTTGATGAGTGTATAATCACAATCAATTCAAGTAGCTTTACAATAATAACTGCTCATAAAAAATAATCATTATATATAATCATTCGCTGTAACGAATGAAAATTTATTAAAGTGAAAAAAAGTGAAAAAAATAAGAGATTAATTAATCTCTTTAAATCTAATCATCCATATCTTCAAATCGGGATTCTAATTTTTCCATTACACCAGGAAGTGAAGTGTATTCCATTTCTTCAGCAGGCAATCTGTGAGGTTCGAATGGACCGTGTCTTCTGATGTAAGTCTGTTCACGGGTTGGGTCGAATGCAGGGTCGTCAAATAAATCGACTGGTCCGATCAATTCGCCGTTAGCAACTTGGAAACCTAATCCGACAACTCTAGGTGGTCCGTCGAATCTGATTGGGTTTGCTTCTGCTTCGCCGACAGGCATCATTGGACCGTTGTGGGATCCTCTCATCCATCCGCTCACCATGTGTGGGAATGCGAATGGGTCAACACATTCACCGTTAGCAGGGAATCCTGATTGTGCCCTTACGATACATACTGGGTCGTCCTTACCGACGTATTCGCCAGCCATAAGGTTTAACCTTTCGGTACTTACTGCAGCTGCGATTTCGCCGTTTTTCTTCCATACCCTTTTGATGACGTATCTTCCGGTGGAACCGATCAATGCAAGCAAATCATACATTTCTTCAGGACAGTTGAGGACAACTTTCCTGTGTTCGATTACATCGAAAACTTCAAACTTGAATCCGTCGTGAAGGCTTGGGTCGATTACAAGGCCTGCGGTGTTGAATGGGTCTGCAAACATTCTGAACACTGGCAGGTTGAATGCGCCAGGTTCGGTCTTGTCACAGCAGAACACTAACACAGGGTCAGATGGCCTTTCTTCGAATTCCATTTCAGCAACGCCCGGACCCATACCCTTGATGTTTCCGGAGAAGGTGTCAGACAGTAAGTCCTGGCCTGCACCGTATAATTTCAGTTCACGTGCCCTTTCGGTGGCTTTCATGAATGCATCGTATGCGGTCTTGTGCACTTCTTCGTTTTCTACACCTTTGTCGTGGGTCATGATCAAGTCTATGTCGTCTCCGCAGCGGGAGATATAGTAATCTTTTAAGATGCCTGCTTCCAAAGCCTCGTTCAAGACTTCGTCACAGATATCCATTAATTCTGGGTGTGCGACACAGTGTCCGGACACACTTCCGATATCAGCTTTAATTACACTAACAGTAGTTTTCATTTTATTACCTCTAATTAGTAAATTATTATTTACTAGACATTAAATATTTTTATGTAGCATACTATTTAATTATTATGCTATTGATAACCTCTTTTAAGGTTAACTGACATACTCTTATCAGAAAATACGGAGATTTGATTATGAAACTATTACTTAAGCAAAAAATATTCTCATGGTTCGATTCATTCGATGTCTATGGCGAAGACGGAAATGTTGCATACAAAGTCAAGGGGCAGCTGTCCTGGGGAAAGAAACTGAAGATATACACCCCTCAGGGGGATGAAGTCGGAGAGGTCAACCAGAAAATCATAGCAATCACCCCCTCATTTGACATCTATGAAAGGGGCCAGAAGATCGGCAGCATCAACAAGAAGCTCTTCAAGCTCTTCGGTTCAGCCTACAACATGGAATCATTGGGATGGACTGCAACAGGAAACTTTACCGAATGGGACTATGAAATCAAGGACTCCCATGGAAATCGGGTTGCAAAAATCGGAAAGAAGCTTTTCAACCTGACCGACACATACGCATTGGATATCGCAGATCCAAAAAATGCGTTATACGCCCTGATGTTCGTCATTGCCGTTGATGCTGAAAAAGCCTCAAGAAAGGACGACTAATGGAATTGTTAATCTATTGAATGTCAATTCAGATTTTGCGGATGTTGTCAAAAGCCATCTGGACTTCCTCATCCTGATTCATGTCCTCACAGGCTTGCTTGACCCTTTCCAAATCGGCACGGGTTTCAGGATATTTCGGAACCGCACTGCATCCGCCGTCATCGATTTTGGAGATTTCAAAAGTGCCTATCTCCTTTGCGATTTTGGTAATTTCTTCCTTGTCAAGCCCTATCAGGGGAGAGAGTATCGGCATTTCAACGCCGTATCTGGTGGCCAATATGTTTGACAGGGTCTGCGAGGCAACCTGGCCGACGCTGCTTCCGTCAACGATTGCATCAGCACCCAACTTTTGGGCAAGCTTTTCTGCTATCCGATACATTCCTGATTTGCACAAGACACATGTCATTTTCTCAGGAGCATTGTCCTTTGCGGCCTGCAGGTACTCGCCGTAATCTATTACTCTTTTTTTGATTGGAACCCCTTTGGCATAAATGTTAAGCTGGTCAACCAACTGATTGAAAAGCTCCGTGACCTTCGGGCCTGAAAACGGATCGTTGTTGCAGTGAAGAGCCACAACTTCGCATCCCCTCTTCATCATCAAGTATGCTGCAACGGGAGAGTCTATTCCGCTTGATAGCAATACAACGACCTTTCCCTGTGTTCCCAGAGGTAGTCCCCCAGGACCTTTAATCTTTTCATGATAAATATAAGCGTCATTATCCCTGATTTCAACAAATATCGTCAAATCGGGATTAGTCAAGTCAACCGGTGCCAAGACAACATTCCTGACGACACCACCGCAGTGGGCTGCCATCTCCTGTGATGTGAAATCATGTGTTCCCACACGGCGGCACTTTATGGCGAATTTGGTGTTTTCATCCAAAATGCCTTCATCCACCAAATCCCTTGTGTATTCGGTCAATGTTTCATCAATGTTGGCATAATCTGCATTAGTTGAAGTGGCCGGCGAGTAGGATACGACACCGAACACCCTGTTCAGCTTTTCGATTCCGTCATCAAAATCCTTCGGATGGATGTATATCCTTCCCTGATTCCTGTCAACCTCACATTCAAATGTGGCCTTGATGTTTTTGACCAGCTTCCTTTCAAAACGTGACCTTACCTTTGGGCTTTTAAGGCCGATTTCACCATATCTTGCGATAATTAAATCATGATTCATCTAAAACACTCTTTTCAAGTTAAGTACACGCTGAAAAAAATAGCAATCCCTTCAATACTAGTTTTTTAAATATAACAGCAAGTATATTTTTTATACTAATCCATTATAAAACTTTTCAAAAAAATAATCTGAACATGTATGCCAAGTTAGAAAAAAGATGTATGTTGGAAATACACAATGAAATAATTGAAGACACGACCCATTAAAATAAATCCTTAATCGCAAGCATCAATTTTATCATATCTGAAAACAAGTATTTTGGTAGAAATATTTTTTCTAAAAAATGAAAAATGGAAGAAGATAAAAAATCATCTTCTTACTTTAACTGTTCTTTTTACGCTATCCTTAAGGTAAGTGATTCTGTATTTGTACTTCTTGCCTGCCTTAAGCTTCTTGATGACATTCCTCTTGACGGTTACCTTTACAATGCCTTTCTTGTTGGTTTTTGCCTTGTATTTCTTGCCTCTGAACTTGAATGTCACTTTCTTCTTTTTGAGAACCTTCTTACCCTGTTTCAACTTGGCCTTCAGAACCAGCCTTTTAGCGGATTTCTTGACCTTAACCACTTTCTTGGCGAAAATCACCTGCTTTACCTTAATGGTGTTTTTAATGGAATAACCCTTGTAGGTTGCTCTGATGACATACTTTTTAGGCGTGAACTTCTTGGTCAGCTTGATGGTAATGAAACCATTCTTGTCAGTTTTGAAAGTGTAGGTTTTCTTGCCTATCTTGACTTTAACTTTCACACCTTTACCGACAGCCTTGCCATTATCACCGATGACCTTGAATCTGTACTTGAAGTTGCTGTTATAGTATTTGGCAACATTCTTGTTTCCGGTAAACCTCTTAACAATCTTAAGTGTCTTGGTCACAGTCTTGCCAGTGTCGGGATTGGTGATTATCACCTTGTATGTTCCCACAGCCAGTTTCACATTAAGCTTTGCAACACCATCCTTATTGGTTTTGACGGTATAGGACTTGTTTTTGATTTTGATTTTAACATTCCTGTTGGCTATCGGATTTCCGTTAATGTCAACAACCTTAAACTGATAATCCAACCCACTATTATATCCTCGAGTCATATCAGAGGCAATGATCTTGGTTTCAATGGCCAAACTAACCGAATAGGTTCTTGGGGCGTATTTGTTATCGCCTGAATAGGAAATGACAACATTATTCTTGCCATCCATCAATTCCGGAACAGTGATTTTTGCACTGCCATTGACCAATGACGCATTATATGTCTTATCGCCTATTGTCACGGACACATTGCCTGTTGCATCGGCCGGTGCATGGAACACAATGGTCTTGTCCACAGTCTCAAAAGTGAAATTATAATCCTCAACCGGCAGAACACTAAATGCTGCCTCTTCAACTACAGTCTCGTAATTGGAAAGCTCAATTATGGTAACTGTGGCATATTTTCCAATCGCCAAAGCCATAGAGTGATTTCCCATTCCATTTACAACATCTATCTCCAATGTAGTTCCGGCAACACTAATCAGATAAGTTCCGTCAATATCCGCACGGACATAAATGGTCACATTATCCGGATAAGTCACGCTTTCAACACTAACGACAACCTTATTGATTGCCTTATCAACAATCAGTGTAATACTGTCACCGGCAGAAGCATAATTGCCGTCTCC
>CACWUH010000106.1 GCA_902764015.1 uncultured Methanobrevibacter sp.
ATTTTACATTGCAAAGTATGGTGCAGACGAATTGACGATACTGAACAGGAATGTTGAAAAGGCTCAAAATCTGGCTCAGGATGTTTTGGACTCTGGTTTAATTGCTAATGTTAAAGCAGGTTCGGTTTCTGAAATCAAGGGTTATTTGGCCGATGCCGATATCTTGATTGATACCACTCCAGTTGGAATGCATCCAAACATTGACGATGAACCCATTGCCAAATCAGTTGACATGCACGAAGATCTGGTCGTGTTCGATGCGGTATACAATCCCAACGAGACGGTGCTCATAAGACAAGCCATCAATGCAGGCGCAAAGCCGGTTTACGGAATCAAGATGCTGCTTTACCAGGGCGCTGAAAGCTTTAGGATATGGACAGGCCGTGAGGCGCCGGTCGATGTCATGGAAGATGCCTTGAAAAGGACACTCAATCTGGAATGATAACATGGATTTGATGTTTGACGTAACCGCTTTGGCCTCAGAAGAGAAGAAATTCAGCTCATCAAAAAGGGACGTTCTCAAATACCTGAAGATATTGGGTGTGGACTCCCGCTTCATTTCATACACTCCCGAAAAAATCTACATCAACAGCTTGAGGTTTTCAAGGTTTTCAAGAAAAAAGGAGGCCACATTCAATGGGCAGTATCCCGAAATCGAAGTCGTGAGAAACAAGCTGTTCCAGAAAATCTGCACAAAATCCTCAAAGCATCTGGCTCTTGAAATCGAACCGAATTCCCGAATACTGATGCCCAAGGACAATTTCCTTGTTGAGCTGCTGATGGAGCCGTATACCAGAAAATACGGCGTCAAGCTGGTCTATGAGGGTGATCATGATTTGGCAGTCAATCCCCTGATTTTGGATGACCAGGTCAACAACATCTTTGAAGGCATTTTTAATGGCGAAGGCTTGAAGTTTACTAAAAGGGAAGGCGAAATCTATCCTCTGGTTAACATTTCACTTGACTGGATTAACTCATTTTTGGAAATGGATGGTCAAGAATTGATTGAACGCGAAAATAAGGATGATTTGGCAAATTCATTTTCTGAATTTTTGGAGGATGTGGCACCGCAATACAAGGACAATGTTGTCAGTGCGGCTAAGTTCATTGAATCTAAAAATTAATATTTCTATTTTTATTATAAATTAGGGCATTTAATTCTTGATTTATTTTTTAAAGGGTGGAAATGCTTTTTCACCTTTGTGTATTTACACATAGTCGCACTTTCAAAAAATATATATTGTTGACAGTTCAATTATTATCTATGTTAACTCAAAGTTCCACGTTAACTCAAACAACAAGTAAAAATCTTTCAATTGAAGTATCTCAAAAGGATTTTGAAAAGATTAATGAATTAGTAAGCGATGGTCTTTTCAATGATGTTGATGACTTTTTAAATGAAGCTATCAACGAAAAACTTGGGGATATGGAACCTATTACCTTGAGGGAAATTCCATATGAGCAACAACGCAAAGAAATCATAGAATATGCAAAAACTCATGGGGATTTTGATGCAGTTGATGTTTCCGATGATCTGTTGCTTGATGTTTTTGAAGTAAATGATATAATGGTTGAGTTAATTAAAGAGGGAATCCTTGAGGAGCTGTAATCATGGCTACTCACACTGAAATTGGGGACCGCATAATCGGAGATACCATAATTTGTGAAGCAAGACAAGTTAAGAAAAAACCTCCTATTCACAAAACGGGTAGGCATAAAATACAAAAAATAGTTCTTAAAGACAATGCAAATGCCACAATACTTAAAAAATCCAGATTCCTTGCTGATAAACCCCGATGATTTCTCACTCACCATTGTATAGAAAAATAGTTTTTGCTTATCAGATTTTAATCTGAGAGCATTTTATTTTTTTTAAATTATTAATTTGTATTTAAAAATAAAATTAAAAGCTGAAAAGCGTTGTTTGCTTATCTGCTTTTTTCTCTTTTTTCTCTTCAGCCTTTTCTTCTTTAGGAGCCTCTTCAACAATCTCTGGCTCTTCGACAACCTCTTCGGCTGGAGCATCATCAATGCCTGGAATTTCAAACGGCAAGTCATCATCACCGGAAACTTCTTCAACTTCAGGGATAACATTCATCATTTGATTTTTAAGCTCTTCTGCACGTCTGTCACGCTCTTCCACATGCATTTGGGCCTTTCTCTTTTCCATTTTGGTTATGACCTTTTTAGGGATTTTCTTTTTCCTGAATCTTTTGATTTCCTTTTCATCCAAATCTAAAAATTCAGAGATTTCCCAGGCAAGTTCATCATTTTGAAACATTATTTCGAGGTATGGAAACATTGAAACGGCCACTCTGCGTGAAACATGCATCTTATCAAACATCTTGTCGGCTATATCGTCTCTCAGATTGCGTTTTGCTCTGTTGCGGCCCATCAAACCGAATATTGTAGGTGTCTGGATTTTGGTGAACTTCTTGTATGTCTCATGCTTGGAGTTGCTCACCCCTATTCCCATGAAGTCACTTGCATATTTCCAGTAACCGTAGTTTCGGCTTCTCTGAGTCCTTCCGAAGAACAAATCGGCCTTTGCGATGTATTCGTATGCCTTTTTGATTTCATCCTTTTTCTTGTATTCCCTTGGAATGTTTTCGGCAATGTATTCCATCACAAGTGTCGGATCCTCCTCAATCCACATTGCCTCTTTAACGTGGGCAGGGGTTTTGCTCTTCAAAACACTGGTGATTGCATTGAAGATATCCGAGCGGGTATCCTTTGTAACCATTCCCTCGACATCCTTGACTTCTAGGGTATGGTCCTTGTCGGCTAGTGCCTGCAGGGTGTTGATGGCTGACCTGACGTCTCCCTGTGACTTTACTGCAATTTCCTTCAGGGCTGCCGGTTCGACTTCAACGCCTTCAGCTTGGGCAATCTTTCTTAAAAGCGCTGAAATGGAATTCCAGCGGGACTTTTTCATCTTGATTACCTGGCATTTCGGCTTGATTGACTGCAGTCTCTTGGAGTAGAAATCATTGGCCATCAAAATCATCGGATGGTGTGATGTCTTTATGATTCTGCCGATTTCCGCAACGCCTCCACGGTCGTTTGTTCCGTGGATTCCATCCACTTCGTCTATGATGATCAGCTTGTATTCATCTCCGAAAAGCGACCTTGAAGTTGAGGACTCGCCAATTGTTCTTTTGATTATGTCCTGCGAACGCTTGTCACTGGCGTTCATCTCAATCGATTCTGAAAATTCTTTTGCTATAATCAGAGCCAGTGTGGTCTTTCCGATGCCCGGAGGCCCAACTAGAAGTAGGGGGGTTTGCGGGTTGCCCTTTTTCCATTCGCTAACCCAATCTGTGATAATCTTGATTTCTTTTTTATTGCCGACAACTTCTGATAGTTCCTGTGGCCGGTATTTGTCAGTCCATAACATTTTATACCTTTATAAGAATTGAGTGAGTAATGCTTCAAGCTGTATTCTAGGATTGGCTCCTTCCCTTATCCTGAAATCACATTCTGCAATTGCTTCAATTAAATCCATGTAAATGCCTGCATCCATTTTGCCGTCAATTGCTCTTTTGGAGACGTCCTGATAGATTTGGGTAACCATATCTTCGCCGCTGGTTCCCTGAAGGACCATCGTTTCCCTCAAGATAGTTCTGGCACCCATGAAGTCTCCCATCAATGCCTTGTTGATCATGTTCCCGATGTCTTGTGGCTTTGCCTTGGAAATCACTTCATAAATCGAGTCTTCGGTTATTGTCTCTCCCTCTGAAGCTGCGGCCTGCAGTACATTGACAGCTTTTCTCATATCTCCCTCAGCGAAATAGACAATGGTTTCAAGGCCTTTGTCATCTGCCTCAAATCCTTCACTTTCACAAATGAATTTCAGGCGTTCCTTGATTTCCTCCCCTTTTATCGGAGCGAATCTGAAGATTGCACATCTGGATTGGATAGGGTCAATGATTTTCGATGAATAGTTGCATGAAAGTATAAATGAGGCGGTTTTGGTATACATTTCCATTTCACGGCGAAGCGCGTGCTGGGCATCTTTTGTCATGTTATCGACTTCATCCAAAAAGATTATCCTGAATGGGGCTCCGACAGGCTTCAATCGACAGAAATTCTTGATTTCATTTCTGACAGTGTCGATTCCCCTTGCATCAGAAGCGTTCAGTTCCAAAAAGTTGTTTCTCCAGTATTCTCCCAATATGGATTTTACCAGTGCTAAGGCTGTGGTTGTTTTACCGACACCTGCAGGACCTGTAAACATTAGGTTAGGCATGCTTCC
>CACWUH010000107.1 GCA_902764015.1 uncultured Methanobrevibacter sp.
CCAGATTCTCATCCAGCTTGGCCACAAACTCCTCATTCAATATATCTTTGATGTTCATTCCGTTAATTGTTATCCTTTTAATCTCAATATTGTCGTTGTCTCGTATATCTGTGTTCATTTCAACACCTCAAGTTTGTCAATTCCTGATATGTCGAATAAGGTATATATGTCTTTTTCAAAGTTTATTGCAATATTCTCCAGTCTTTATTCCAAATCCATTCCAACTTTATCCAAACATTGCCAAAATATTTTAACCATTCAAACCAAAATATTCCTATGAAAGTCTTTGGAATATGCGCAAGCCCGAGAAACGACACAACCCATTATGTGCTCACCCAAGCTTTGGAAAAGCTTGAAAGCCACGGTTTCGAAACGGAAATCTTCACATGCCGGGCAAAGGACATAAAGCCATGCATGCACTGTGACTACTGTCTGGAAAACAAGAAATGCATAATACAAGATGACATGGGGGATGTCTACGAGAACCTACAGGACTCAGACGGCATCATACTGGCAACGCCAATCCACTCTGGATCGATTTCCTCAAACCTCTCGGCGATAATGGACAGGACACGCGCCCTGGAGGCTATAGACTACAATCTGTTGAGAGGCAAGATTGGAATGAGCATTGCCGTCGGAGGAGACCGCACGGGAGGCCAGGATTTCGCCCATCTGACAAATATTTCTTACTTCATGATACATGGCATAATTCCGGTCAGCGGAGGTCCTTTCGGCTCCAATCTCGGCGCTTCCTTCTGGTCAAGGGATTCAATCGATGAAATAAGGAAGGATTCCTATGGCATGGAATCGCTGGAGAGGACCTTGAAGGAATTTGAAAATTTCTTGAATAAGTATATTTAAATAGTTAGAATCATTTAAATAAATAATGAATAATTTTTTTTGGAGATATCATGGGAAATAAGTTAGTTAGAGGCAGTCTGATAATTTTTATAGGAAACATAATCTTCCGTATTGGAGGTTACGTATACCGCTTTTTGATGGCTACCCTTTTAGGCCCAACCGCTTTTGGCATTTTGAACATTACCATGTCAAATCAGGGCATTTTCCAGACTTTGGCTTCAGGAGGTCTTCCTCCGGCTATATCCAAATATATTGCCGAATATGAGGCTGTCGATGACCATAATATGGCCCGGCAGACCATCTACACTTCCCTGAAGATGATGGTATTTCTGGGACTGGTTTTAGGATTTCTGATGATTTTCGTCATCGGTCCGCTTATGGCTGTTTTCTTAAAGAAGCCCGAAACCATGGTTCCCCTGCAGATTATAGGTTGCCTCACTCCATTCAGCGTTGTATTGGGCGCCTTTAGAGGGGCGTTTCAGGGTGTCTATAAGATGGAGTATATCGTCTATACCCGTGCCGTAGAGCAGCTGTTCATGATACTGTTTGCAACGGCCTTTGTCCTTATAGGCCTGTCAGCTGTTGGTGCTGTATGGGGTACTGTAATCGGATATGCCCTTGCTGCATTGTCTGCGGTTTATATCTTTAAGGTCTACATGCCGAAATATATTCCGGAATACACTGACGATTTTGTCTTTACGCGCAAAGACGAGCTGAAGCTTGGAATCAAGCTGGTCAAGTTTGCAATTCCGGTAATCATAACAGCAATTGCGGAAATGCTCATCTTCAACATCTGCACAATCGTGATGGGTAAGTTTTTAACCCTTGCTGAGGTTGGATTCTTCGGTGCGGCAGATCCGATTGCACGTCTGCCCCTGATGATTTCAATTTCCGTTGCAACCACAATCCTGCCGGCATCTTCAGAGGCATTCAAGCTTCATGACGTCAAGGCGCTTCAGAAGTATGTTGAGCAATCCTATAAGATTTCCCTGTTGTTCGTAATCCCGATGTGCATTGGCCTTGCTCTTTTTGCGGTTCCTATCCTGCAGCTTTTCTACTTTAAGAATCCTTCTTATGTCAATGGTGCTTCCGCTCTGGCATTGCTGTCTGTTGGAATGGCCTTCTATTCCATTTTTGCCATATCGACCAGTATTGTCCAGGGTATAGGAAATCCTAGAATTCCGATGTACATTTTAGTGTTCGGTTCGATCGTAACAGGTGTCCTTTCATGGGTCCTGGCTCCGATTCTGGGAATTGCCGGCGGAGCTACCGCCACAACAATAGCATGTTTCATGATGATGGTTCCATGCGTTTATTTTGCATTAAAATTAACTGAAACCAAACCTCCAACATTATCCGTCATTAAGATTATAGCAGCAACCGCCATCATGGGCATTGTCGGATTTTTCATCCCTAAGACAACCTTATTCTTGTTCCCTGGAATTATCTTGTGCATGATTGTTTATTTCTTTGCACTGATTTTGGTTAAATTCTTCGCTGAAGAGGATATTGATACCCTGAGAGGATATGCCTCGAAATTAGGTCCTTTAGCCAAATTCATAAATAAGTTGTTAAATCTCGTTGAAAAATTGGAATTCAGAAATTAATAACGAAAACCTATTTAAATACAATTCGATAAAAATATTATTGTTATATTTCGGGGGATTTATAATGACTGATGTTAGTGCAGGTGTTGAATATAAAATCAATGTAGACGGCAACTCTTTTTTGCTTGACAGTAAAAAATACAATTTGCTGGTATCAATTTTAGAGACGGGGTCTCTAACGCAAGCAGCCAAGGATATTAATGTTTCTTACAGGACTGCTTTAAATTATATCGATAAGATAGAGTCCACTTTGGATGTTAAGGTCGTAAGCACCACCAAGGGTGGAAAAGGCGGAGGGGGCGGAACCTCCCTGACTGATGAAGGATATTCCATTTTAAAGGAATGCAAAAAGATCAATGCCATCATGGAGCTTCACAAGGATGTAAATGAGATTGAGGCCACAATAGTCGATATTAATGATGCCAAAGGCGTAATGACCATCAAGAATGAGGAGTTTGAAATCAATGCTCCGTTGAACAGGAACTATGAAATCGGCGATGTGATATTGGCGTTGATCAGTTACGACAACATCTTCCTTATGCTCGAGCCGCAGACTTCAAGCATTCGTAATATCCTGAAAGGCCAAATCATTGAGATGAGGCTTGAGGGCGAAATCATTCGAGTCAAAGTCAATGTCGGCGGAGTTACCATATGCAGCGACATTACAGTGTCTGCAGAAAAGGAATTAAGTTTAAACATTGGAAAAGAGGTTTATGTAGGATTCAAGGCAATGTCTGTTGCCACTTTAAAGTTATAGGTGATATTATGCCATTACAGATTTTAGTTGATGAGGAGAAATGTATCGGATGTGGAAACTGTGCAGAGATTTGTCCCAAATCCGCTAAAATTTGGAAAGTTGGTAGAGTTGCACGTATATTGGATTTAAGATATTGTCATGTTTGTACGCTATGTGCCATGGAATGCCCTACAGACTGCATTAAAATTATACGTCCGGGCGAAGATGCCTAAATTATTGAAGCTAAAATTAATTATTTTGTAGGTAAGATTATGACTAGAATTTCAAATGTTTCAAGGAAAACATCAGAAACCGATATTGTGATAGTGATGAATTTGGATGGCGAAGGAAAATACGACATCCAGACCGGTGTCAACTTTTTCAATCACATGTTGGAATCATTTTCCAAGCATTCGATGATTGATTTGGATATCAAGGCGGCAGGAGACATCGAAATCGATGACCACCACACTGTAGAGGATGTTGGAATCCTTTTGGGCGAAGCGTTTCTTGAAGCGATCGGCGACAAGAAGGGCATAAAGAGGATGGCCCATGCAATCGTTCCGATGGACGAATCGGTTTCAACTGTGGCAGTCGACATAAGCGGACGCAGCTACTGCAACATGAGCCTTGAGTTTAAAAACGATAAGATTGGTGACATGACATCCGATGTCGTTATCCACTTTTTCGAATCATTCGCTTCCAGCGCCAAACTGAATATCTATGGAACGGTCGAGGGTGCCAATGACCACCACAAGGCTGAAGCCGTTTTCAAGGCATTTGCAAAGGCCATAAAAGAAGCGATAAAAGTAGAGCACAACCAGATTCCTTCCACAAAAGGGGTCTTATAGCTATTTTTAGCTATATTTTTTTAAATCATATTGTAAAAAATATATTACATCAGGGTAATAAAAAAAGAAAAGAATAAAGTAGTGATAAACTACTTATTCTGGTTTTGAGATTAAGTCTGTTTTACAACCTGGGTTTCCTTCTTTCATGTGAGGGGTTCTTAAAACAGTATCATTTGCTTTTTCGATTT
>CACWUH010000108.1 GCA_902764015.1 uncultured Methanobrevibacter sp.
GCAGGCGAATTGGCTGAAATGTATAAGATAAAAACAGGATCCAGCTATGCGTCATTCAACCGTGCAATAGACAAGCTGGAATTCGTAAGGCTGATTGATACCAAATATACAGGAAAAGGGGTTAGAGGAAACTCTAGGGAAATTATATTGCGTTTCAACCCCGATGACTATGTGATATAGCTTTCCTGTATGTGGGAAATTAGTTTTCTGTTAACATTAGAGTGCCTGCATGGCAGCGATTGTCTAATGTGCAACTAAAAAGGGTTTGGCATCGTGTCCAATTTTAGATAATTGGAGCTTGAGCTGCTACAACTGAAATAACAGATAAAAGTAGTCCTGCTATTACCACAAGCACTACCATGCAAGATTGAATGTCCAGATTGCTGTATATGATTTCGTCTTTCATTGAACTCTTTTTTCTTAAGTCTACTTGAAGTGTGGTGTCTTTGTTTCCTAACATTTTAATCACTAATTTAAAATTGTTTGAAGTACATATATAAGCAAAGAGTGAGAGCATTTGCAAAGTAATATTTATTTTACATTATATGGTGAGAAGCATGAAAAGGTTTGAATATTTCGAGGCGACGGCCGACATCGGGCTCAGGGCATACGGAAAGGACATGGAAGAGGCATTTGAAAATGCGGGACTGGCGATATTCAATATAATATCTGATACTTCAGGAATAGCTCCATTAAGGGAAATTGAATTCGAGATAACCTCGGAAGACGATGTGTCGCTTCTCTATGACTATTTGGAGGAGCTTTTGTTCTACCATGAGGTCGAGTTCATGCTCTTCAGCCGCTTCGATGTTGAAATCAGTGAAGGCTTCCACCTCAAGGCCAAAATCACGGGCGAGGAAATCGACTGGGAGAGGCATGAGCGAAAAACCGAGATAAAGGCCATAACATTCCACAGGATGGCAGTCAAAAAGGCAGACAATGTTGAAGTTCAGGCAATCGTCGACTTGTAACTTTTAAATAATATCAAAACATACTATTATCTATGATAAGAACTATCATCTCACGAAACTTTGAAATGCTGATGGGGCTGATCGGTTCCGTCATCGGAATATTTTCCGGTTCATTTCTGATATTTTTGGCAAGCGTCGGAAAGGCACACACTCCCTTTTTGGGTCTTGTTGCAATTTTGGCATCCATTCTGGGCCTTGCTTCAACATATTATGTCAGAAAGAATCCCGAAATGGCAGGCATAGGATTTGTAGTGGCCACAATGTTTGTAATTGTAGGTTCCGACTACATCAATGTATTAAGCGCCATATTTCTGCTTATAGCGGGCATTTCAGCACTGTTTAGAAAATAAATCTTGTTTTTTCATTACCAAAACCTTATTTAAATACAGGCAATATATATTAAAACATAATATTTTTGTGATACTATGAGCATTAAAGATGAAATCAAAAAAGTTAGGGACAACGTTTATGAAATTCCGGGCTCCTACAACAAATCCATGAGGGCTTCCGGAAGATTTTACATAGCGGATGAATATATCGACGATTTGGAGGAAGGCGCTGTTGAGCAGATTGTCAATGTCGCCTGCCTTCCAGGGGTTCAGAGATACTCGATAGGCCTTCCAGACATTCACTTCGGATATGGATTTCCAATCGGTGGAGTGGCAGCGTTTAGCCTTAGAAACGGAATAGTCTCTCCTGGAGGAGTTGGATTCGACATAAACTGTGGAGTAAGGCTCATCAGATCAAATCTCGGAATCGCAGACATCGAGGATAAGCTTGACGAGCTTACCGAGAAGCTCTTTGAAAACATACCTTCGGGCGTCGGAAGCAAGGGTAAAATCAGGCTTGATGAAAATGAAATCAACGATGTGCTTGACTACGGAGCCGAATGGGCAGTAAAGAACGGATACGGATGGCAAGAGGATCTTGAAGTCCTTGAGGAAAACGGCAGAATGATTGACGCCGATTCAAGCATAGTCTCAGACAAGGCCAAAAAGAGGGGAATTCCTCAATTGGGGTCTCTAGGTTCGGGAAACCACTTTCTTGAAGTCCAGATTGTGGATGAAATCTATGACGAAAATGTCGCTGAAGTCTACGGACTCAGGGAAGGTATGATTGTCATCATGATCCACACAGGATCAAGGGGCTGCGGACACCAGATATGCTCCGATTACTTGAGGGTGATGGACAAGGCCTACAAGAAATACAAAATCAACCTTTCAGACAGGCAGCTTGCATGCGCACCTCTCGATTCAAAGGAGGCACAGGACTACATCCAGGCAATGGCCGCTGCTGCCAATTACGCATGGGCAAACCGCCAGATGATGACCCATTGGGTAAGGGAAACCTTTGAGGATGTCATCGGCAGATCCGCAGAGGATATGGAAATGGGAATAGTCTATGATGTGGCCCACAACATCGCCAAAATGGAAACCCACAAGGTCTACAACCGTGAAGAGGAACTTCTCGTTCACAGAAAAGGCGCAACAAGGGCATTCGGTCCGGGAAGGGAAGAAGTCCCTGAAAAATACAGGCAGGTCGGCCAGCCTGTGCTGATTCCGGGAACAATGGGAACCGCATCATACGTATTGTGCGGAACCGAAACCGCAATGGAGGAGACCTTCGGCTCAACCGCCCACGGTGCCGGAAGAATCCTCTCCCGCTCAAAGGCCAAAAAGAATTTCGATGCCGATGAAATCACAGACGATCTGGCCGCAAAGGGCATAAGAATCAAGGCCACAAGCAAGCATGTGATAAAAGAGGAAGCTCCTGGCGCCTACAAGGATGTCGACAGTGTAGTCCGCGTATCCGACAGCACAGGCATCGCAAAGCTTGTCGCAAAGCTAAGGCCTCTATCAGTCTGCAAAGGATGATTGAATTGATAGGTATAATCGGAGGAAGCGGAGTATATGAAATCACCCAAAAGGCTGATTTCTGCACCGAAGAGACTGTCGAAACCGACTACGGTGAAGTGGAAGTTTCGATATTGGACATTTTGGGAAAGAAGGTGGCGTTCATACCAAGACATGCCGCAGGTCATTCGATTCCTCCCCACAAGATCAACTACAGGGCCAATATCGATGCGCTCAAAAAGGTTGGTGTCACAAAAATAATCGCCACAAACTCAGTCGGCTCGATGAACGAGAGCATGCCTCCGGGATCATTTGTTATTCCCGACGACTTTCTTGATTTTTCCCAGGACAGAATCAAGACTTTCTATGGGGACAAGGTGGTCCATATAGATGTTACGGAAGCCTATTGTCCTAATTTGAGGGACGTTCTGGCAAAATCCGGAGATGTGATTCTTGGAGGTACATATGTCTGCACCGAAGGGCCTAGATTCGAGACTCCCGCTGAAATCAGGATGTTCAGGATGCTTGGAGGAGACCTTGTCGGAATGACGGGGGTTCCTGAAGTCACTTTGGCTCGTGAAAGGGAAATCTGCTACAATTCAATATGCATCGTGTCGAATTACGCTTCAGGGATATCTCCCGATGAGCTCACAATCGATGAGGTGTTTGAAATGGTTGCAGAAAAGGAAGCCGAGTTGCTTGAGCTGATATATAATTTCATAGGAAACGTCGATGACGGCACAGATTGCGCGTGCAATCACGCATTGGACGGTGCTGAAGTATAATGATTAAAATAATTGAAGGGGTTGTGAATTAAATGCGTTTGGCAGTTGTTTCTTCAGATGGTGAAAATGTTGACCTGCACCTTGGAAAGGGAAGGTCAGTATATGTATATGACTATGGCGATGAATTGAGCTTTGTTGAAAGAAGAGATGTTGAGATATCCGAGGATGCAAAGCATCAGGGCGGAAAGGTAATCAAGGCATGCAGCGATTGTGATGTTTTGATTGCAGTTCAATACGGCTTCAAGTCTAAAATCAAGGCTGAAGATGCTGATATCAAGCTTGTCATGGATGAGGGTCCGATTGACGAGGTGCTTGAAAGATACATCAATCACGTCGAATTCATGAGGAAATAGTATATTGTATACATTTTTTCATTCTATTGTAACATTTTTCAATATTGATTTTATGAACCTGATTTTAAATTTCAGGCTTGCAGAATCGTTTTTCGTAAAACTCATGAAGATCATCGGAAAATTTATTATTTTTTTGTTTTGAAAAATTCCGGCCAAAATTGGAAATTTCAATAATCTTTATATATCATGAATAAAATAAGTTATTATAACCTTTATGGGCGGGTTTTATAAATTAAAACTTAATTAAAAATATTTTCTTATCGAATAAGCGATTCTAAATCTATAATTATTTGAAATCGTTTTTAGAGTTTAATTTAAGTAGTAAACTTAATTTTGAGACTATTTTTAAAATTTTAATGGCGAAACGCTAAATTACAATATATAAATATATAATTATTAAACGGTTGATATAATGGCAAAAGCAAAAGCAAGACGTAGAGTACGTGATACATGGAAAGAAAAATCCTGGTATACTATTAAAACACCAGTGAACTTTGAAGACAAGGAAATTGGAGAAACTCCAGCAAAAGACCCAGAACTTCTCATCGGAAGGGGAGTTGAAGTTACAATGAGGGAACTTACCGGAGACTTCTCAAAACAATACATCAAACTCAGGTTTGAAATTGACAACGTTGCAGGAAACGTTGCAAACACCAAATTCACAGGTCACAAGACCACTACCGACTATGTCAGAAGCATGATCAGAAGAGGAACTTCAAGAATCGACGCTTCCGCAATAGTCAAAACCAAAGATGACCGCAAATTGAAATTACAGGTTTTAGCAGTAACCATCAGAAGGGCAAAATCTTCCCAACAAAGATACATGAGAAAGACCATCGAAGATTTGCTTGTTGAAGCAGCTGCTGAAAGGTCATTCGACGAATTGGTTACCGTTTGTGTAAACGGTAAACTGGCATCTGAAATTTACCACAATGCCAAAAAGATCTACCCTCTCAAAAGGGTTGAAATCATCAAAAGTAAAGTAATCAAATAGATTGCTTTTCTCACTTCTTTTTTTATTTCATTTTTATCAATGTTTTAACTTTTTTTCAGTCCTTAATTTTCTATTGTAGAACAAGTGATGCCGTTCATTTTCGCCAATGGTTGTTTCTCATGTGCTTGGATGTGGCGCTATTCTTGGTTGTTTCATTTCCATTGCAAATGATTAAGCTGACAGCATCATTGAAGCACTGGAACTTTCACAAAATTGGCTGATGATGCCGTTTTACCTCCAACACTTTCAGATTAATGCGGTGCAGCCCATGTTTTGGAAAATAACATAGATATTGGCTGATTTGGTCTTGAAGATTCTAGTGTATATTAATGAGGGGGAGCCATTCATGTCAATGAAGAGATGTTACAATAGATTTTTTCAATCTATTCGAACGTCATTTCTAAGCTGCGGTGCAATTTTTGCTCTCGGAAATGCTAAAGCGATCTCCAGCTTAAGTCGAATAGGTCAATTCGACACATTGGGTGGGAGAGTGCATATAGATGGAAACAATGACAATATTGAACAAAACATAATTACCAACTCTTTCATTTAATCGTATATAGTAGTATAATATATATTATGGGATTTTATGTAATAATATTATAATCCAATTTTACAGAAAATATCTTAATTGGTATTTGACGGATTCATAGATATGTAAGGATAGGGGCTATATCATTGTGTGTAACTTTGCAATGTGTATGCATACTTTGGATGAATCATCCATGTCACAGGTAAGATGTGGTAGCTGACATTTTCACATTCAAGTCCTGGAATGTTCAAACGCAACAGGCAAAATCAGCTAACTCCAGAAGATGATGGGGGCAAAATGCCTGAGAGCGCCATCATGGTGACGGTGAACCTGTCAATTTGGCCGGACATGCAGCAGGAAATCCAACATCTGCTTTGCTTGCAGCCATGCGGGCATAATGTGTCAGGGGGATTTGGAGGTTTAGATGATAATTTCCCCATTTTAAATTGAATCTTTTCAGAATTGCTTCCAAAATTTCCATCGTTGCTTTTTGATTTGAAATTTTGATTGAAAAAATTGTCTTATCTGCATAAGTCCATATAGGGCAATTAGTTTAAATATGCCATTTTTGCAGGGCATTTTTTGCCTTTTTTTGAAAGCAAATCTCTTTTGAAAATCTTCGGGCAATGGATGATATTTTTGTAGTCTTTTGCCGATCACTTCCAAAACTGGCATTGGTGAGGGATGATTAATCTGAGTATTTCCTTTTGTTTTTTGAAATAAGCCTTTCTGGAGGCCTATTTCTGATATGGTGGGGGGTATTGTGATTTCACCCAAAATATTTTGTTCGCATATATTGAAATTAATTATTGTAATGTTTCTATTACTTGATATAGATAATACAATTTAATAATAACTTATAAGTAGATTGAATGGAAATGGAGGGGTTTTTAGAATTTCAATGTATATTTTTATTTTAATTTTCCTATAATTTCCGATAATCTTTTCACTTTTCATGATTATTTTGTAACAAATTTTAATTATTTGATTAAATATTGTTCATTATATTTTTGATAATGGGATTCTTGTTTGGCATTGCCTTTTAATAACTGGATTGTGTCCAAATTTATTAAAGTATTAATTATTTTGTTTAATTTTAGGTTGACCCAAATCAATAGT
This sequence comes from uncultured Methanobrevibacter sp., assembly GCA_902764015.1. Taxonomy (GTDB): domain Archaea; phylum Methanobacteriota; class Methanobacteria; order Methanobacteriales; family Methanobacteriaceae; genus Methanocatella. The sequence continues at coordinate 6,608 of CACWUH010000108.1, forward strand.
TTCCAGTATTGTTAGTTGGTATTTAACAGGATAGCAACAATCCTATTCATAATTTCATTAATGTTCATTATTTTTGTATTTTTATGAAATGATTTTAATTTTTTTCTTAAAAACAATAAAAGCAAACCTTATATATTAGTAAATATTAAAATAAATATCAACATAAACTCTCCATGGTTTCGTTAATTCGAAATCAATACTAAAATGTTGGAGGGGGTGTAATTATTAAGATAAAGGAGATTATAATAATTTGTCTAATGTTGTGTTTTATCTTCTCGCTTCATGCGGTTGTGGCCGCTGATGCTGATGTAGATGACACAAACGGTACTGCATTGGCGACTGCCGATGTAGATGATGTTGTTAAGCAAAGTGATGATCCTCCATCTTTGACACTTCCTAATAATAATACGGTTTTAAGCGAAGGTGAAGATTCATTCTCGAGTCTAAAGGGTGAGATAGAAAACGGGGGGACCGTTCACTTAACTAATAATTATAAATATGGTAGTTCAGATACCGCATATGTAAATGGTATAAATATCACTAAGGATCTGACTCTTATCGGTGATGGAACTACTGTCATTGATGGTAATAAGCAGGCCAGAATATTCAATATTAAAGACGGCGTTACAGTCACACTGCAGGGAATCACATTCAAAAACGGACACAGTACTGGTAATGGGGGTGCCATCTATTCCTTGGGTATATTAAATGTAACTGACTGTAAGTTCATCAACAATACTGCTGACTTCAATAATGATGATGATCCAGGTCACGGTGGTGCAATATATCTTGACCACAGTACAAGCAGTGACATTAGTGGCAGTACATTTACTGGCAATGTAGCTGCATATAACGGTGGTGCTATAGATTGGCATGCAAATTCACAGAATGGTAGGATAGTCGATTCCATATTTACTGACAACACTGCTAACCGTAGTGGTGGTGC
>CACWUH010000109.1 GCA_902764015.1 uncultured Methanobrevibacter sp.
GTAGTTCAAAATAAAATTGATATTGTTTCAAAAGAAAGAGCTATTGAAAGTTATAATGAAATTAAGGAATTTGTTAAAGGCACTTGTGCTGAAGATGCTTTAATAATACCTGTATCTGCTCAACAAGGCGCTAACATGGATATCTTGATTGAAGCTATGCTTAAGCAAATTCAACCTCCTGAAAGGAATGTTGATGATACTGCATTGATGCATGTTGCAAGGTCATTCGATATCAACAAACCAGGTTCAGGCGCCGATAAAATCAAAGGCGGAGTTATAGGTGGTACATTAGTCCAAGGTACTTTCAAACTTGGCGATACCATTGAAATCAGACCTGGTCCTACTAATAACGGTAAAAGAGTTACATTAAAGTCAGAGATTATTGGTCTTGAAGCCAATGGGAAGCAAGTTGAAGAGATTGGTCCGGGAGGACTTGTCGGTATTGCAACCAAATTGGATCCATCTTTAACCAAATCAGATTCACTATCCGGTACTGTTGCCGGTGAAGAAGGTACATTGCCTGAGGTATTGGACGCTTTTACAATGGAAGCTAATCTGCTTGACCGTGTTGTCGGTACCAAGGAAGAGCGTGAAGTCGCTCCGATTAAGATTAAAGAGCCATTGATGATAAATTGCGGTACTACAACTACTATCGGTGTTGTTACCTCAGCCAAGAAAAATAATGTAGACGTCACTCTTAAATTGCCGGTTTGCGCAAGCCCTGGTGATAGAGTTGCTTTAAGTCGTAGAGTCGGTGCTCGTTGGAGATTGATTGGTTACGGTATTATTAAGTAGAGGTAAATGATGAACTCTAAAGAAGTTGTGATTGATACCAATTTTTTTATGGTTCCTTTTCAGTTCAATGTTGATGTCATCACTGAACTCGAAAATAAATTACCTTCTTATAAATTAACTACTCCAAGCTTTGTTATCAATGAATTGAAGGGTTTAAAAAATAACAATAAAGGAAAAGTAAGGCTGAATGCAAATTTGGCCTTAAAATTGGCTAATTCTTCAAAAGTTGAAATAAAGGATATTTCATTACTTGAAAACGAAACTGTGGATGATGCGTTACTTAGAGTTTCAGAAGTTTTAGCTACAAATGATATTGAATTAAAAAATCGTGCAAAAGATAAAGGTATTACGGTCGTGTATTTAAGGCAAAAAAAATATATTGCTGTTGAAGGTAAAATATAATATTAATTAAACTTATTAAAAAAATGAGGGATTATTTTGTATTATAAAACAAAAATTGAAGATACTGTAAGAATACCACCTTACAGATTTGAAAATCCACTTGAAGAAGTTGCTATTCAGACCTTAAACGAAACTTATGAAGGTCGTTTAGACAAAAAACTCGGTTTACTTATTTGTGTTAACGCAATAGATGAAATTAGTGAAGGAAGACTCATTATGGGTGATGGAGCATCATATCATAATGTGGTGTTTGAAGCTATTTTCTTTAAACCGGAACAGCATGAAATCTTTAATGGTGAAGTAATTGATATTGTTGATTACGGTGCTTTTGTAAGAATCGGACCTATGGACGGTTTGATTCATGTTTCCCAAGTCACTGATGATTATATCAATTATGATGCTAAAAGAGGAGCATTGCTGGCAAAGGAATCTAACAAAACCTTGGATGAAGGAGATTTAGTTAGGGCCAGAGCTGTCAGTGTTTCCATTAAAGATGAATCTACCAATAATATTGACAATAGCAGGAATTCCAAGATTCCTCTTACAATGAGGCAAAATAATTTGGGCAGATTCGAATGGATTGAAGAAGCAAAACAAAAAAGCGTGAAGGGTTAAAAAATGAAAGCTTGTACTGTTTGTAAAATGATTTCAAGTAAGGACCATTGTCCTAGTTGCGGAAACCCAACTTCCGACAATTGGAGCGGTCTTTTAATTATAACTGATCCTGAAGATTCACAAATTGCAAAGGAATTGAATATTGAAATTCCTGGCGAATATTGTTTAAGAGTAAGATAAGGGTGTTTTCGTGTTACGTCTAGACGCAGAATTAAATAAAGATATAATTATGGAGCTTAAAGTACCTTTAGGCAAATTATATCCGAACTTTGAAGATGCGATTGATGAAATCAAATCTTCCGAGTTTTTAATTTCTGTTGGTGATGCGACTTTTGCTAATCTTACCGAATACAAATTATATCCTAATATTGGTATAATTGATAATTTAATTCAAAGAAAAAATCATACTCATGAAATTATACTTGCAAATCACATTCTAAAAGCGGATAATCCTGCCGGAACCATTACGGATGATCTATGGGAAACCATAGGCGAGGCTCTTGAATTATCTAACAGTGGCGAATGTTATGTAATTGAAGTGGCAGGGGAAGAAGATCTTGCAGTTCTTCCTTGCATCTTGATGGCAAATCCGGAAACTACCATTCTATATGGTCAGCCTAATGAGGGATTAGTGCTTTTGAAAGCTGGTGATTTAAAAAATAAAGCTCAAAAGCTTATTGACGGATTTATTAAGGAATAAATTAAATGAGGTTTTATCATGGAAATTGAATTTATTGAAGAAAAAGAAAATAAATTATTTAACAGAAAGGAAATTAAATTTTATGTTGATTACGATGGCGAAGCAACCCCTAAACTATTAGATATCAAATCTAAATTGGTTGCTTTATTAAACACTAAAAAAGAATTAATCGTTGTCGACAATGTACAGCCACACTACGGCGAACCTAGAGCTTTAGGTTATGCTAAAGTCTACGATACTGTAGATGATTTAACTTACATTGAAACTGAACATGTAATTGCTAAAAATACAGAACCTGAAGAAGAGCCAGAAGAAGGCGAAGCAGAAGAATAGGTGATATAATGGTAAGAAAATCTGATTTATATGAAGTAGATGGAGACAAAATTGTAAGAAAAAACCAAATTTGTCCTCGTTGTGGTGAAGGTGTATTCATGGCTGACTGACAGAGTCGCCTGCGGCAAATGCGGATACACTGAAATGAAAAAATAAGATTTTTAAAATCTTTATTTCTTTTTTTTATTTATTTTTAGTTTTTAATTATTTATTAAGAAGGGATTCTTTTGGATAATATTAGAAATGGTCGTTTTAAGACTGGAATGACTGATGAAGCAGCTGTCTACACTTCATCACTTGAAGCGGATAAACTTCTTTTTGAAGCGGACATCAAAACCAATTTTGCCCATACTTCAATGTTGAAGCATGAGGGAATCATTGATGAGGAGATTGCGGATAAAATCTTATGCGCTCTTGATAGCCTTAAGGAGGAAGGCTACGGGGCATTGGTGTTCGACCCTTCAGTTGAGGATGTCCATATGGCTATCGAAAATTATGTGACTTCTAAAATCGGCCCTGAAGCCGGATTTATGCACACTGCCAAATCACGTAACGATCAGGTTGCATGTGATGTCAGATTGGTCTTGCGTGAAAAAATCATTGAAATCCAGATTGGCATTTTAGAGTTCATTGAAGGCATAAATGAAATGGCCGGCGAGCATTTGGAGGATGTTTTCATCGGATTCACTCACCTGCAGCATGCCCAGCCGATTACCATTGCACATCATCTGATGGCTCATGTACAGGCTTTGAAAAGGGATTATGAACGTTTTGAAGACACTTACAAACGCGTCAACTTAAACCCATTGGGTTCAGCCGCAATGGCCACTACAAGCTTTCCAATCAACAGGCAACTAACCACTGATTTGCTTGGCTTTGATGCATACCTTGAAAATTCAATGGATGGTGTTTCAGCAAGGGATTTCATTGCCGAAGCGGTGTTTGATATGGTTTCTCTGTGCACCACATTATCCAAAATCTGTGAGGAGTTGGTCTTGTGGAGCACCTATGAATTCGGCGTTATTGAAATGGCCGATGAGTATTCATCCACTTCATCCATCATGCCCCAAAAGAAGAATCCTGATGTTGCAGAGCTTGCAAGGGGAAAATGCGCAATCGTCAATGGGGAACTTGTAACGATTCTGACAATCCTCAAGGCAATTGCCTATACATATAACAGGGACCTGCAGGAAATCACTCCCCACTTGTGGAATTCCATTAAAGTTACTCAGGACACATTGTCAATCGTAACCAAAATGCTGCTTTCCGTTGAGTTCAAAATCGACAGATGCGCTGAGCTTGCAGGCAAGAACTTCGCAACTGCAACAGACCTTGCAGACATCATGGTTCGCGAAAAGGAAATACCTTTCAGAACTGCCCATAAGATTGTCGGAAGAATAGTCAATGAAGCCACAGCAAATGACATGGCTGAAGAGGACATCACTTCTGCATTCATTGATGACATTGCAGTTGATTTGGGCTTCGATGAGCTAAACCTGTCTGATGATTTGATTCAGAATGCTTTAAATCCTGCAGAAAATGTCAGAATAAGGGCTGTTCCGGGCGGTCCTGCACCTGAAATGGTTGAGATTGCCAGGAATAACATTAAGGCATTCCTGAATGATGAATTTGAAAGAAAAGGAATCTAATTATTCCTATATTTTTTTAGTTTTTATAATTTTTTAGGTTTACCTAAACTTTAAATACTCCGACAGATAAAAATAGTATTGCAAGCGCAATCCCTGATTGCGCTGCAGGTGTTGGGAGATATTTCTAGAATTACTTATGGATTCATAAGTATGGCTCAGCTTCTATTGATATCTCACAGCATCATAATTTCTTTTATTTAACTTTGTTGAAGCTCCAGATCAAATCAAGGGCCTCGCCCGGTTCCAATGCACCGGAACGGGTTTCTCTCAGTATCCTTTGGATTGAAAATTTTCTCATATGAGGGAATTTCCTGTGGACCTCATAAAGAAGGGGACAGCCAAATCCTTTAAATGTCTGCAAATCATAGTTTTTGATTAAGGATTTTATCTCTTGCTTGCCGACACTTAAACTTGCTGGAAGGTTCAATCGATATAATGAATCGTCCTGCAGAGTTACGCATTGGCTGCCGGTTGCAAGCATATCACCAAAGATAATTATTGGAATTTCATTGTCTTTTGCATATTGCTTCACCAGTTTTGAGGTGTTTTTTGAGCATCTGCCGCAAGGGTGCACATTGCCGCTGAAGGATTCGCTTATGACTTCGGAATAGTCAGCATCAATATATTCATGTTCAACATTCAATGAGTCGACAAGAAGTCTGATGTTATTCTTAAACTGGTTCGGTAGGATTATGGTTCCTGGATTAACCGTAACGGCAACAGGATTGAAGCCCAGCTTTTTAGCCAAAATCAAAGAGAAGCTGCTGTCCACACCGCCTGAAAGGGCAACAACTGCTTCAACATTTGTGGATTGCTCAAATTCATTTTCCCTAAGGTAATCATCAAAATTAAAGCTATAGATGTTGTCCAGCTTGTTGTCAATAGTCTTTTCCAGGTTATTGAGGCCGGTCATATCTAAATCCAGGTTATGTATTGTTTTTTTGGATAGCTTTAATTTGTAGTTCTTATTCAGAAAGTCCCCATAGGATTCGACATGAATGCTGTCAAGGCCCAATTTTTCTTTAAGCTTGCCGACAACCCAACCTCCTTTGCCGATGATGGCGGACTTGTCGGGTCTGTCCTCAGTTATAATCCACATTTCATTGTTTCTGAAGTAAATCTCTTCAATGAAAATGTTTGCCTTTTCATGGCCGATGTCGTCACGGATTGCATTGACTTCATCTAAAATAAATTCTTTAGTGTACATTTTTTACCTAATATTAGTTTTTATGTTGTAATATAAATTTTTAACCTCGAAAAGATTAAAAATTTCATCAAACATATTATAATCTAGAGGGAAATTTTTATGGAATATAGAAAATTGGGCAGCACTGGAATTGAAGTGTCTGAAATTGCTTTTGGTGCGGAATTTCTGGTTGAAAGGCCATATGAGGATACTGAAGAGTTAATTAGGGTCTGTGAAGAAAACGGAATCAATTTTGTTGACTGCTGGATGAGCGAACCTGAGGTGCGCTCACACCTGGGACGCGCAATCGGGCCGAACCGTGAAAATTGGGTAATCCAGGGCCATATAGGATCGACCTGGCAAAACAGTCAGTATATGAGAGAAGACTTTATGGAACGCTTTCAAATCGATACGTTGGATTTCGGCATGATTCATTATGTTGACCAGCTGGACGACTATGAGAATATAATGAACGGTCCGTTCATCGAATATGTTCGAAAATTAAAAGAGGAGGGCACAATAGCTCACATCGGGCTCAGTACGCACAATCCGGATATTGGACTTTTGGCGGCAGAAAATCCTGAAATAGAGCTTCTGATGTTTTCAATCAATCCAGCATATGACATGTTCGGTGCAATGGAGGATATCGAGGAGTACAGAAAGGATGATGCCTTTGACAATGATTTCTCTTCAATCAATCCGTTGAGGGCGGAAATTTATGACATATGTGAGAAGAACGGCACTGCACTGACTGTAATGAAGGGATTTGCCGGAGGAAATCTGCTTGCCGATGAGACTTCTCCATTTGGAGTGGCTCTAACTCCCGTACAATGCATCCATTATGCCTTGGAGCAGAAGGGGGTTTCAAGCATCTTTGTAGGCGTCAAAACAGTTGACGAATTGATGGAGTCTTTGAAATATTGCGCCGCAAGCGAAGCCGAAAGGGATTACTCGGAAATTTTGAAAAATGCTCCAATGCATTCGTTTAAAGGCCAGTGCACATACTGTGGCCATTGCCAGCCGTGCAGTTCTGGAATCGATATAGCAATGGTGAACAAACTCTTTGACCTTGCAAAAAACCATGATGAAGTTCCTGCAGGCGTGCAGGAGCATTACAACAACCTGAAATACAATGCAACCGATTGCATTGCATGTGGAGAATGTGAACTTCGCTGTCCTTTTGAGGTGCATATTGTGGATGTTATGCTCGATTCACAGGATTTGTTTGGATTTTGATAACGTTTATTATTCTTTGAAACAAAAATATTAAGTGATTATTATGGCTTATGAAATTAAAAACAAAAAAAATATATCAACAATTGGCGTACATGCTGGCCAGGAAGAGGTGGATGAAACCGGCTCAAGGGTGACTCCAATCTATCAGACCACATCTTACGTATTCGACACTCCCGAACAGGCTGCAAACAGGTTTGCGCTTAAGGAAGGAGGAAACATATACACAAGATTGACCAACCCTACCACTGAAGCGTTCGAAAAGAGAATGGCTGCAATCGAAGGCGGAACTGCAGCTTATGCAACAGCTTCGGGGATGTCGGCCATCTTTTATGCAATCATTAACCTGACACAGGTCGGCGACAATATAGTTTCAGCTGACAACCTGTATGGGGGAACATATGAGCTTTTTGAAAACACTTTAGAGGAATTGGGTCGTACAGTTACATTTGTCGACTCGCAGTCTCCCGAATTATTCGAAAAGGCCATTGATGATAAGACAAAGGCGATTTATGTTGAATCAATCGGAAATCCTAAACTGGACATTCCTGATTTCGACAAGCTGGCAGAAATTGCCCACTCACATGGAATTCCATTGATTGCAGACAATACCGTCGGAATAGGTTCTGTCAGACCATTTGACCATGGGGCAGACATCATCGCATCATCTGCAACCAAATACATCGGAGGCCACGGCACAACTCTGGGTGGAATAATCATTGAAAAGGGAGACTTCGACTGGATGAACGGCAAGTTCCCTACATTGTCTGAACCCGATGCAACATACAACGGTTTGGTGTTTGCTGAAACATTCAAGGGAGCCGCTTTCACAACTAGGATAAGGGCGGTTGTCGGAAGGGATACCGGCGCTGTTCCGTCTCCATTCGGATCATTCCTATTGCTGCAGGGTTTGGAAACCCTTGGACTGAGGATTGAAAGGCATGCTTCAAATGCAATGGCCGTTGCAGAACATCTTGAAGCTCATCCTAAGGTTGCATGGGTAACATATTCCGGTCTTGAATCATCCCCTAACCATGAAGTCGCTAAAAAGTATGCTGAGAAGGGTTACGGAGGAATAGTTTCATTCGGCCTTAAGGCAGGCTATGATGGAGCCTTGAAATTCATTGAAAATGTTGAGCTGTTATCGTTTTTGGCAAATATTGGAGATGCAAAGTCATTGGTTGTCCATCCCGCTTCCACCACCCATTCCCAATTGTCCGAAGAGCAGCAGCTATCGACTGGCGTGACTCCAGACCTGATTAGGTTTTCAGTGGGAATTGAAGACATTGAGGATATTTTAGCTGATGTGGACCAGGCATTGGATAAGGTTTAGGCCGGGAAGTTTCAAAGACTTCTCATTTTTTTTCTTTTTTTAAAGCTTTTGCTTTGTTCAAGTTAAATATTGCATGTTCCATACTATTAATTAGACCAATATGGAGGATGAGATTATTTTAAGTAGAAAATTTCTTTTTGTATTGTTGATTGCAATTGTTTCAATGGGCATTGTCTCTGTTGTAAGTGCCCAGGATTTGAATGATACTGCCCTTTCAGGTGATGATTTAAAAACTGATGATTTGCCGGAGGGTATAGAAATCAATCATGTTGGCGGGGCTTGTGACAATGTAGGTGATGAGCAACCTTTAAACTGTGCAAGTGCCACCGTTACAATACTCCAAGCGGAAAGTCAGAATCAGATTCCTGCAAAAATCCAAATTCAGGAATCCGGACAGTATTACGGTGAAAAGATGCTGAAGGTCAAAGTCCTTGACGATAATGACAGGGCATTATATTCCGTTCCGGTGGACCTTAAGTTTTCAAACGGGAAGTCTGTAAAGGTCATTACAGAGTCAAACGGTGAAGCAACCTATAAGCTGCCATTTGATCCGGGAACCTACAGTGTCAATGCAAAGGTTGTTTCAAATATTTTAAAGGTGGACAATGCAAGGCTGGACAAGATTAAAATCAAACATGCGCTGGCTACCATAAGCATGAAGAAATTGTCCACTTCATTCGGAGCCAAGAAGTATTTCCAGATAAAGGTCATTAATTCAAAAACCAAAAACGGCATCGGCGGCGTGAAATTGCTTATAAAAGTTTACAGCAAGGGCAAGGTTAAAAAAATATATCGCACTACAAACTCAAAGGGAATCGCCAAGTTCAACACCGCCAAGCTGAATGTCGGCATTCATAAGGTTAAAGTGAGTGAACTTTCCAAAGCGGTCAGTGCAAAGGCCAAAGCCAGTAAGATCAAGGTTAAAAAGGCGCCGACAACTTTCCTGGATGAAGTGGGTGCGGTCTATATTAAAAAATCCGGAATATATGATATCGCCGTTTTCAATAAGAACACCGAAAAATCAATTAAGGGTGTTAAACTCACGGTTAAGGTTTTCACAGGCAAGGGAATAAATACGTATGTGGTCAAAACAGGAAAATACGGTTCAAGCATAGACTTAAGCTATCTGGGATTGGGTTCATACAAGGTCGTTGTGAAATTCGATGGCAATTCCAGATACAAAAAATGCATGGCATCTGATTATATCGATGTTTTGAGAAGTTCTGGCAATGTATTTTTTTAGAGGATTAACATCCTCTTTTCAATTTTTCTTTTTCTATCTAAATTGATGGCTTTCATAATTAAATATCATATTGTTTTGATTTTTTTCTAAATATTATTCACGTGAATCAATTATTATATAAATGATGTTTTTTATATATATTTTTAATAGATATTATCTTTAAAGTGGGATTTCTATGGATTGGAAATATGCAAAAATATTTATAAGCAGTAGTTTTATTGACATGCATGCGGAAAGGGATTATCTCATCAAAAAGGTTTTCCCTGAGCTTGAAGAATGGTGTGAAGAATACAAAATCCATTTATCGACCATTGACTTGAGATGGGGTGTTCCAGAAGATGCTCCCCAGGACAGCACAATTGAAAAATGTCTTTTGAACATTGATGAAAGTCGTCCGTTTTTCTTATGTTTCCTGGCCCAAAGAAGGGGTTGGATTCCTAATTTCGACAAGGATATCAGCAAGGAAACGGTTGAGAGATATAAGGATATCGCCGAATATGACGGTCGTTCGGCCACTGAAATGGAGATTGAGCATGCCCTGCTTCGCCCATTAAAGGATTTCATTGAAAAAAACAAAGATAATACTGAAAAAGGAAATCTGCCAACAACCCATTCCCTATTTTTCATAAGGGATAAATCCTCTTTAAAGCAACTGCAAAATTCGCCGATTTGTCTGATAAAACTAAAGATATCATTAAGGAAGCTGACGATTCCTCTCAGGAAATTGTTTGTGAGGTCATTAAAAGAAAAGAAGATGAAGACAAACTTCCTGATGAGGATGAGAACAAGGTCCACATTGAAATAACAAAATATACTGGTGACTGGGATACAAGCAAAGAGATTCCAGCAATTGAGGCTCTTACAAGCAAGGTTGGAGATAATGTCGTTCAACGTTATGTGAATGATGAGTGGAAAGGAAGGCTAACTAATTTCAAGGAAATAAAGGAAGATTACAAGGATATTTCTCTCATTGAAGAAAGTGATGATATTGAATCAAAGATCGGCAGGCCTTTAAGTGAGGTAATCATCGAACAGTTGAAAAAACAATTTGAATTGGAATTTCCTGAAAATTTTGAAGAAAGGGAGTTTAAATCAGAAGAAGAAAAAATCCTTTATGATGAGCTGAATCAACAG
>CACWUH010000110.1 GCA_902764015.1 uncultured Methanobrevibacter sp.
GATATGTTGTGAAACTGATACAGGTCAAGATAATCAGTCTTTAAGCTTTCAAGTGATGTCTCCAGGTCGCTCCAGAAATCTTCGGGAGTCTCTGCGGCGGTTTTGCTTGCAAGATAAATGCTTTCCCGGTCAATGTCCTCAAATGCATTGCCCATCTTTTCCTCGCTGTCGGTATAGAAATGGGCGGTATCGTAAAAGTCGATTCCGTTTTCATATGCAGTCCTTAATATTTCGACAGAATCTGCCATGTCTCTTCGCTGTATCGGCAGCGCTCCAAAACCGTTTTTGTTAACCTCTAAGTTAGTTTTTCCAAGCCTCATTTTATGCATGCCCCTATCATTCTTAATGTTTATATATATTCAATTAGATAAATAATACTACTTATTTTTAAAATTGAATTAATTATTGTGATGATTAAATGAATGATTTAGAAGAGATTATCTATAAGCATGCTTTGCTCAATGCGGCCAAGCACAAGGGGTCCGCAAATCCCGGTGCCGTAATGGGTTCAATCATGTCAAACGAACCTGAACTCAGAAGCAGGGCAAAGGAAATCGGTCCGATGTCCGGAAAAATCGTGGCGAAAGTGAATGCATTGTCTGTGGAAGAGCAGGCTAGCGAAATGGAAAGGTTAGGTATTGAAGTTGAAAGCAAAAAGCCTAAGGCAAAGGAAACCGGTTTGCAGGAGCTTCCTGGAACCCATGAGAACATTGTTTTAAGATTTGCTCCGAATCCAAGTGGGCCGCTGCATATAGGACACTCCCGTGCGGCAGTGCCGAATGCCGAGTATGTCAAAAGGCACAACGGCAAGCTGATTTTAAGGATTGAGGACACAGATCCGAAAAGGGTCTACGAACCGGCATATGAAATGATTCCAGAAGACCTTGAATGGTTGGGAGTCAAGGCGGATGAGATAGTCTATCAGTCCGACAGGTTTGAAATCTATTATGACATTGCCCGCCAGCTGATTGAAAAGGGCGCAGCATACATGTGCACATGCGACGGAGCCACATTCAAGGAGCTCAAGGACAGCTGCAAGCCTTGCCCATGCAGGAACAACACCGTTGAAGAGAATTTGGAATTATGGGAAAGGTTCGATACAATGGAAGCCGGCGAAGCCGTGTTGAGGGTAAAGACAGACATCAACCACAAGAACCCTGCAATCCGTGACTGGGTTGCAATGAGATTGGAGGATGCCGAGCATCCTCGTCTGGGCACAAAATACAGGATATATCCTATGATGAACTTCTCCGTTTCAGTTGATGACCATCTGATGGGCCTGACCCATGTATTGAGGGGAAAGGACCACTTGGCAAACACCGAAAAGCAGAAATACCTCTATGACCATATGGGATGGGACGTGCCTGAATACATCCATTACGGCAGATTGAAGATGGAGGACATTGCGCTCAGTACCTCAAAGGCCAAGGAAGGCATTGAAAATGGCACATACTCCGGATGGGACGACCCAAGGCTAGGCACATTAAGGGCAATTGCAAGAAGGGGAATCCAGGCTAGGACAATCTATGATTTGATTATTGAAATAGGCGTCAAGATGGCAGACTCCGCAATCAGTTGGAAAAAAATCTACGGCCAGAACCGCAACTTCCTTGAGCCAATTGCAAACAGGTACTTCTTCTGTGAAAATCCTCAAAAGGTCATTGTAGAAGGCTATGCTGACGGTAAAATCGACATCGAAAGGCCGCTTCATGCAGACCACATGGACAGGGGAAACAGGATTCTGCCGTTTGACGGCGAGGTTTATCTTGCAGAACCTGACATCAATGACGGCATATTCAGGCTGATGGATGCCGTCAATGTCGAAATCTCAGGGGGAGATGTAAGATACCATTCCACCTCCTTTGAGGATGCAAGGGCGGTCAAGGCCAGAATAATCCAGTGGGTTCCGGTCGATGACAATGTCAATGTCAAGATTGTCATGGGTGATGCGTCAACCAAGACAGGTATTGGGGAAGGTGCTCTTAAAGGTCTTGAAGTCGGTGATATCGTGCAGTTCGAAAGGGTAGGATTTGCAAGGCTTGATGAAATCACCGATGATGAGATGATTTTCTACTTCGCCCACAAATAGGTGATAGGATGACAATGTTTACAAACGGGTTTTCAACGCTTCAGATGCCTGCGGATTTTGAGCAGATCCAGCCAAAGGATGAATTCACGGAATTGTACCTGGTTAACACCAAAATCCCCATGTCAATCAAGTTTCTCACAACGCCTACATTGTCGGGGCTTCCCGAAATAATGGGCGGCATAGAAAATAATCTTGAAGGCAATGACAGAATCAATCTTATCGCTTCGGATTTCATCCTGATTAACGACAATCTTTACTATATGGTCGTTTCCTCATTCGATGATGGCGAAAACCAGATTCGCAGAAACGAATTCATGTATGTCGAGGACGACAATCTCTATGTCTTCGAATTCACCTATCCATACGCAGACAGGGAACTGGATGACTTCTATTTGAACATCATTCGATCCCTTAAAATCAGTGTTCCAAAATACATCGTTGAGGATGGAAGCTACAGGATTAATCATCAATGATTAATCCCTTTTTCATATTATATTTTGAATATTTTTTAGTATGATAGTATTTTCATATTAATATGTCTATTTTTTTATATATCTTTTTGATTTGTTTCATGATATTTTCAATCAGCAAATTATATATTCAATGTAAAAAATATTTATCATCAAGAGTGATATCATGAATTTCAGAAAAATTATTGCAATTGGAATGATATTGCTGGCGATTCTAATCGTGGGGGCGGTCAGCGCATCTGACAATGTCACCTGCGATAACATAACTGTCAGTGATGAAAATATTGGAATTGAAGAGGTTCCATTGGATGAATCTCCATTGGATGAATCTCCATTGGATGAACCTCCATTGGAAAAGGAAGTTACGGCGAATGAGGGAAGCGGCAATTCCGACAAGCTCGGCAATGCGTCGGATGAAGTTAGCATAACTGATTTTAGAATTTACGCACCGGAGTCACTGTCTATCGAAGGTCTTAATGACATGGACTCATTGATTTATGTCCACCACATTCCTGTTGACGGAACATTAAAGGTATGGCTGGACGGCAAACTGATGTTCAGCAAGAAAGTCGTTGTCAAAGAGGATGAAAATGATGTGGACGTCAGTGCATCTGGATGGGGGTTGACTAAAAATAAACATTATTCAGTCATTGCCAAATATGCAATGGCCAATAAGGAAATTGAGCTTGCAAACTACAAGCTTTATGTGTATGAGGAGGATGATGAGCCCATTGTTGATGTACATGGAGTGCTGATGTATGCCTATGCAGATGATCAGTTGGGCATTGTCAATCCTCCAACAAAGTATCTTGACGGCACGGTAACTGTATATGTTGACGGAAAAAAGGTCTACGGCAAAAAATTTAAGGCATCACAGAAAATCAAGACTTTAAGCATAAAGACTTCTGATATTGGTAAAGGATATGAATTCAAGAGTTATAAGGTGAAAATCATCTACAAAACAAGTAAAAAAACTTATTCGGCACAAAAGACGGTTAAATTTATGCCTTCATTAGATTATCCGCTTACAATGTCTGTCGGAGAAAATCAGAACATACTCCTTAAAGCCAGACCGGGAGCCTCAGGAACTTTAAAAATCTATAGCATATTGGATAGCGAAAAGTTCGCACCTGACGACAAAGATGTTATTTATGTGAAGAAGGATAAGATTGCTGAAGTAAGTATCTCAAATGGCGTTGCAAGCTTTTCATTGGCCAAATTGCCTAAAGGAACATATCGGTATATTGTCGAATATTCCGCAGGAAAGTCTACTGGCATCGAGAAGATTTGTATTGATGTTAAAGAAAATGCCGACGGTTATTCTGCCTATGTGACTCCAAGTCAAAGATTTGAAGGTGAAAAATTCAAGGTTAAATTCACAAGCCCTAAAGCGAAATTTTCTGCTGATGTTTTCATCGACAATGTTTTTTACAAATCCTTCAAGGTTAAATCCGGATTGAATAAGCTGGCCATTTCAAAACTGAAAGCGGGAAAGCATGAAGTCAGGGTCATCTATGACTGGGGCAATGTGTATTTCTCAAAAACTTTCAAGATTACGGTCAAACCTACCAAATTGATTCTCAAGAAGGTTAAAGTCATCAATTCCGCTAAAAAACTAAAATTGAC
>CACWUH010000111.1 GCA_902764015.1 uncultured Methanobrevibacter sp.
CTGTTGCAAATCATCGGCAGTGATGATTACCATCACATCATCGGAATGGAATATTACGATATTGTCATCCTTGTTCTTGAAGATGGACAAATCGCCGTCGGTTCCGACCTTATCATATGTCAATTGGTTGATGTATTCATCAAAGCTGTTGCAGTTTCTCTCATGGATTTCATCGATTGTATAATACTGTATCTTCAGATTGTTGCTTTTGTCGTTGAATGTGTTTGTACCGACAGGGTGCCTGTCAAAGTCATCGCTTGGAACGTCCATCGTGAACTTTCCGTCAAAATCATATGGATGCAGGTCCGCTGCAAAAACAGAGCCTGCCATCATTCCAAATACTGATGCAAAAATTAATATTGCAAATATTTTTTTCATAATTTTCCTCCTTTTATCTCATTTAAAATTCGTTTACCCTCATCTGTCAATCTGTACAGTCTTCCCCGTGGCATTTCCGGGTTGATCAATTCCACCAGACCCTTCTCACGCAGCTGCCTCAGGGTGGTGCTGATGTGGTTGTTCAAGACATTGCTTTTAATGGCAATCCTGTGGGGCATCATTATGTCATCGCCGATGGCCTCAAGAACCCTCATCCGATAGGATGAATTCATAACATATTCCCTCACCGAAACACCTTTTATAACTTATTTCCGCATTTCGTGCAGAATGACTGTCCGACAACAACCTTTTCGCCGCACTTGGAGCAGTAGAGATCCTGAACCATCCTATGCCCGCAGCTTTTGCAGAAATTGTCTCCGGGACTGGTGATGTAGCCGCATTCAGGACATGCCAGCGGATTGACCCTTTCTATTTTGCTTCCGCATGCCGTGCAGAAGTTTGCGGTTGGGGCAACGTAATTTCCGCATTTCGGACATTTTTCGCCACCTGCAGATGCGCTTGCAGTTAATGCGGAAGCCACAGCCGGCTGGCTTGAGGTATCCGTTTGCATTTGAGGAATTGAATTTGATTGTCTTCCAGCCCCATATTCATCCTTTGGAGCAGGGGTTTTGGGAAGAACCGGCCTTGAATAGTAATCGTCATTCGACAGTATCTCATCCAGCGATTCCTTCATGACGGCAATCCTTTTGGCATCTGCGGGATGTGTGGAGAAAAAATCGAATGTGTTTGCGCTATTGCTTGAAAAGGCCTCCCAGAACTCGGGCACCACCCCGACATCATAGCCCGCCAGATGTATTATGATCATTCCAAGCTTGTCGGCCTCATATTCCTGGTCCCTTCCCCAGGGCTGTGTCAAAAGATAATGGGAGCCTATATCGGCAAGATTCACTGCAGTTCTTGCCATTGCACCGGCATTGTCGAAGCCCATCAAATCAAGGGCCAAACTTCCAAACCATGATACCGTTGTCAGGGTATTCTTTGTCTGCTGAACGCTGAATTTGGTTCTGGTATGGTCCAATAATGCGTGAGCCATCTCATGGCCCAAAATGAATGCGAGCTTTTCCTCGCTGTCCGCAATTTCAAGAATTCCGGAATATACCACAATCTTTCCGCCGGGATAGCAGCAGGCATTCACCATACTGTCGTTGACCAGATGGAACTCCCAGTCATAATAGTCCTCAACATAATCGTACCTTCCGATTTTAGTCAGGAAATCCTCGACAGTTCCAATGAGTTTTGAAGCGACCTCCACCACAAACCGGCCGTTCGGAGTATGGTCCAGCAATTGCGAGCCGTTGATTTCCCTGTAATATGACTCATAGCACATGTTGAGGAACTCATCGTCATTCACTGTGTCGTAATGTTGCTTGCCGGTGAAGGGATTGAGCGGACTTCGGTCATCCTTTGCCATTCATACACTCCCCGATAAAGGAAGAACCTACATATCGGCCAAGCATTTGGCCTTGATTTCATCGAATTCCTCTTGAGTGATAATTCCCATGTCCAATAGTTCCTTTGCCTCTTTCAGCTTAGCCATTGGGCTGGCTTCGGCCTGCACAACCTGGGTTGGCTGTGACTTGGCGCTGTTGATTTCAAGAATCTTGTTGTTCACATAATCATAGATCTTGTTTGCCTCCTCCTGATATTTCGGAAGATATGTCAGCAGGTTTTCGTTCTGGCTGAATCTGCTTGCGGCCATTCCAGGAAGCTCGAATTCGATGGTACCGTTCACAACATCTGTCGCATCCCTTTTCTGGATACTGTTGATTTGGTGGTAGTACACTTTCTTCACCCCTCCAAAGCCACTCATGTATTTTTTCATTGCGCTTCCGCTGAAATCGAACTCGATGTAGTCTTCAAATATCGCCAGGGTTCCCTGCAATCCGTTTATGAAATATAAACAGCCTTCAGGCCTTTGGATATCCCTATGTTCGCCATGGGCATAGTTATCCATCTTCTTTTTAAATCCCAATCCTGACCTTTTGATGTCGCCGAAAAGGCTGCCGGTGCTTTCCTGCTGAGGGTTTCCGGCAGGAGCCGAACCGTCCATTGGAGTTCCGCAATTGGCGCAGAATTTTGCGCCGTCCTCTATCTCGTTTCCACAATTTGAACAAAATGCCATTTTTATCACCTCTAAAATAAGTTATCAATGTCTATAGTGTCTTCAACTGCAATTCCATTTTTCATCTTTTCTGCGGAGTTGTATGCATCATATATCGCATATGCCCATACGATGAGCCATGTAATCCATCCTATTACAAAGAGCATCAAGATGCCGGATATTATTGCCGCAACAAAAAGCATTATGCCCTTTTTGGTCAGACCGATATAGACCTGGCCCAGACCGATGATTAGAAAGGACAGCAATGCTGCAAGACCCGGACTCTTGTCTGGATTCATGATGGCGTTTCCGGTACTTCCGACCGCCTGCGGCACCCCTCCTGTTGAGGTTCCACATTCCGGACAGAATTTGGTGCTTTTAGGCATTTCAAAACCGCAGTTAGCACAGAATTTTGTTTCGCTAATGTTTTCGTTGTCTTCTTCAACAATCACTTCAGACCCGCAGTTCTTGCAGAATTTGGCTTCGCCGTCAACTTCGGATCCGCAGTTTTTACATGTAACCAATACTTCCCACCCCATTTAAAGTGTGTTAAAAGTGTGTTATCAATAAGATATATGGGTGTTATGACATATATAAGCATTCCTTTTAAGTTGGACAAAGGTATACTATATGTGTAGTGACGAGAAGATTCTTGAAAAAGTGGCATTCGTTCTGGCTTCAAAACACAGGACCAACATAATACTGAATTTGAGCGATGAAATGCATACTCCAAAACAGATCGGCGATGCCATAAACGTGAGGACAAACCACATAAGCAATCTGCTGGCACAATTAAGAAAAAAGGAATTGGTGTATTGTGCAACACCGAACATTCGCAAGGGAAAGCTTTACAGCCTGACAGATGACGGAAAATACGTCTTGAACTACATCAAGTCAGTCGAATGAAAAAACACAAAAGCTCAACCATCCCACCTTATCGTGAAATCCGTGATGCCATATCCGGATTCGTCAAGAAGGTCCAATATCCGATAACATTCATCCAATGAAAACGTGTCCTCATATGCAATGAGGCATTGGGAATTTTTCATGGCCAACACCCTCAAAAATCCACAGCCGTTTTCTAAATCATCCACATTGACATATATCCTGCGATAGCCCGAATCCAATGCCCTTTCAACCGCACTGAATATCTCCAAAGCAATTTCAAAAGAACCCATAAAAGACAACACCGAAACCGATAATTAATAAAGGTGACGGCATGATATAAAAAGGTTCGGATTTCAGAAATGTAAAGTAATTTTCTGCATTCCCTCATTTTGCAAACCGCACACACATATCCGGAATTAAATGAAGCATTGATTGTTTGCCGATGAATCCTTAATCCCTCATACCGTGTTCCTTGACATATTCCGCCATTTCGACAGCATGTGTTCTGCATTCGGATCGCCCACATATTCCTGCCAATACATAATGGAATTAATGATAGTCAAGACAACAATTACAAAAGCCACATCTACAGTTGACTGATGAGGCGAGAAGCAACTGAAAACAT
This sequence comes from uncultured Methanobrevibacter sp., assembly GCA_902764015.1. GTDB lineage: Archaea > Methanobacteriota > Methanobacteria > Methanobacteriales > Methanobacteriaceae > Methanocatella. The sequence goes on from CACWUH010000111.1 coordinate 4,014, forward strand.
TAATTTACATCAAATTCAAAATTATATATTGAGGATTATCTCGAATCAATGTTATGAGAAAATATTTGACAGGTGACTATTATGGGCTCTGATGATGATTGGGAAGACGAATGGTATGCGTTCTGGTATGAGGAAGTGTATGAGAGCAATGAATGCCTGACCCATAGGGATGAAGAGGCATTAAAAAATTCCCACAGCAACAGGGAAAAATGCGAGATGCTCACAACCATTGCAGAGGAATATGAAACAATTGGAAACTACGCTTCGGCAGAATCCTACCTGAACATGGCCTGTGAGAGCGCACAGTATGGAACCGATTATGTATATCTCACCAGAAAGGGCGATTTTCTATACCAAAGAAAGAGATATGAAGAGGCCATCGCCACATTTGAAAGGGCACTGAAATCACTTGACGCCAAAAGGGATGCATACATCTATATAGATCAGCTGAAATACTATGCAAGGATGGTCCATTTCATCATCGCCTCATATAAGGAACTCGGAAAGGTTAATAAGGAAGAGAAATATCACGGCAAGCTGAGACGTAGAATCGCCAGGCATATCCGAGGCCAGCCCGGCAGAGATGAAGACAAGGCCCATAATCTGTGCGAAGCGGCCTGGAGAGTGTATCTGGATGACAGGATGATTGATGAGGCACTGATTTTAATCGATTCTGCCATCGAACTTCACCCGAACTGCCCTGCCGAATACTACAACACAAAGGCGATAATTCTGGACGGAGGCTTCCAGTATGACGAGGCCCTTAAATGCTATGACAAGGCACTCTCCAAAGAGAGGTCCAATGAGACATTTCTTGAAAACAAGGCCGGATGCATAAGAGAAAAGCTTAAAAGGAGACTGCTTTTAGGCAATACCAGAAGTGAAGACCTGGACATGATCAATGATGCATTGAAAACGCTTCCAAAATCCTGTGACAGCGGCGATTATCTAACAACAAAAGGAGATATCTTAAGCCGGCTGGGCGAACCGGTGAAGGCAAGAATATGCTATGCCCTTGCAGCCAGGGAATATGATAAGGTGGATGAGGCTGAAAGGCAGCTTAAAGGATTAAAACCTACTGAAAGCTACATCAACATCACTGGATCGCGCCTTTCAAGGAGGGGACGATTGTCGATTTGATAAAGGAGCGCGACAACCCCCATGACAGGTATGCGATACGAGTTGAGATTGACGGCGAGACGGTGGGATACGTTGCAAACAGCGAGTATACTCTAATTAAGGAGGTCAAAAGCGCAATGGATCTCAAATACGTGAAATTGTCAAAGGCAGAAGTGCAGTTCATTCTCTTTGATGAATGGATCATTGCAAAGCTGATTAAGGCTAGATAAATGTCCATTCACCGCCATAACATGACCATGCCCCTATCAGAGCCAGGATTAGACAGACAAAAGCAATATCTAAAAACTATTTTCTAAAGATTCCCCTTATCTTATCCCCTGCAATGCGCACACCCACAATCACATCACCGGCCTTATCCACAATTTCCTCTTTTATTTTCTCCTTTTCAAGCTGCCTTTGATGCAGAATCTCTCCAACCTCAAGGTCAGCTGCCTTCAGGCGCTCATCCCACTCACCGTCAAGCATCTCCACAATCTCACAATTGATTGCGTTATGGCTTTTTTTGGATGTCAAAAGAGGATGGGTCTTTATGTATATCGCAATGATATTGTCGAGCGCCTCGCCAGTCAGTTTGCTGTCGGGCATCTTATCTCTTTGCATGTCACTTGAATAGTCGCTTCTGAAATATTTTTCATAGCCTCTCACAGCATATCCGTATTCCTTCACTGCCTTTTTGAACTTGTTTTTCAGGGCAGCGTCATTTCCCTTTTCTATATGTTTGAAATATCCTTCCCTTGAATATATTGCATCCAGTACTGCCCTGCGTTTTTCGGCAAGTTCATGTCTTTGCCGGTGCTTTTCCTCATTTTTTCGAATTCTTGCCCGGTTATTGGTTGCCTTAAGGATATTCTCCAAATCCTCCTTTTCGGGCCTGCTTATGATATGAAGTTTGGTCTCCTCATTGTAATGCCTCTCGGAAATCCAGTCAACATCACTGTCGGAGAGTATCTTGCTCATTTTAGGCATTCCATCAACTTCACATCCACATCTTTCGGATTCCTCCCAGTATTTCTGGGCGTCTTCGACAGTTTTTTCATAATATTTGAGCTTGAGTTCACCTTTTTCCTCTTCCCTTGCCTTTTTAAGACTGTTTTCATATGTGCTTTTCAGCGATTCAAGACGCCTCTTTTTGCGCTCGCTTTCATCCAGAATCGGACGGTACCCGCCAGAGCGGTATGACGGTTCATATGACGGCTGAGAGTCATCAGCCCAGGCGAATGTTGTTCCGCAGTTTGAACAGTACGGATCGCCTTCCATTACAATTTCCCCGCAGTTCGGACATGTGCCCATAATCACATCACCTCCCTTGCGATTTCATCCATTCTTTTTTCCAAATTTGCAAACGTTCCGTCCCGCCTGCACCTGTCGGCTGTCGGTGTGTCGGCGCAATGGCGGTCGCACCTTTCGATGAATGTATATATGGTGATGATTTGTGAAAAGCTCAGCTTCTCTCTTGAAAGCTCAAGCAAATCATCGCTTCCATACTTCTCTTGCATTTCTCTTAAATGCTTCCGGAAGCGAATGTCAAGGACATTGCGTCCACATTTGGGACAGGCGTGAATTCCGCGCTCAACCAAACCCCTGCAGACATCACATCCCGGAGGATTTCTCCTGAGTCTTTCAATCTTTCTTCTTCTCTCATCGCCGTACACGTCAAAGAGATCGCATCTTCTGATTTCATCCTCATAGATGAAGCATATCTCATCCACATCCATCCTTGAGACTATGCGAACCTCAAGCACCGCCTCGCCGTTTTCAGTTTTCAGGCGATATTTCATGAAACCGAACGGAACATGAACCAGTTCTCCTTTTTTGAACAATTCCTCTGTAACCCTTAAATCCTCAAGCCTGTAGAATCCTTCACAGTCTGACCCCAGAAGCTTATGAAAATTCTCCTCAATCCTTTTTAAATCATATGTCATATCCTAAACCTCCCCTTGCCAATCAATCTGGCTTATGTCTCTTAGACTTTCAGACAGATGAATGCTTTCATATATTATGTTTTTGACAGTCTTTGGCGATTTAATCAAGTTATTGTACATTTCCACTCCCTAATATTCATTGTAATCTTCGCTTAACTGCATGCTTCCTAAATCCAATTCATATTGCCTTCTTTTATCATTGACATTGAAATAGACCCGTATACTTATTTCACCCGTCAGTTTCACATCCCCAACCGATTCGTAATCGACTTCATAGCCCCCGCCACATCCGTAAAACTCAAGGCCTGTACTTTCAATCATTTTCCTGAAACGGGGATTTGCTAAAAGCCCGTCATGGGCATGTTGACTGTATGAGTCATAGAAAGTTTTATATGGGCCGGGAGTGTAATAATCAAAATCCTGACGGTATATCATCACGTGTGTCGTTTTGACGTATTCGTTTTCCTGGATGAAATGAAAATAGTAGACCTCAAATTC
>CACWUH010000112.1 GCA_902764015.1 uncultured Methanobrevibacter sp.
ATTGCGTACGTAATGTTGGAGGATATCCATGACAGAGAATAATTGGAAATTAGTTGATGCATTTTTTGACAAATATGATTTGGTGGATCACCATATCAAGTCCTACAATGATTTTGTGAATAACAGAATTCAGAACATCATTGACATTACCGAACCTATCACCTTGGATGATGGCAAATACACTTTAAAAACTGGTAAAGTTCGTATTGAAAAGCCATCAAATAAGGAAGCTGACGGTTCCCGTAGTGAAATTGATCCAACCGAAGCAAGACTTAGAAACTTGAATTATTCTGCAGACATGTACCTTGAAATGGCATTGAACGAAGACGGTGAAGAAAATGAGTTGGAAGAAGTGTATATCGGTGAATTGCCGGTCATGCTTAAATCCGACATCTGCCATCTCAACGGACTCAGTCCTGAAGAATTAGAAGAAAAGCATGAAGACCCTCAAGATTTAGGAGGATATTTCATTGTAAATGGTTCCGAAAGAGCTGTTGTGACAATGGAAGAGATCGCTCCGAATAAAATTATTCTTGAACGTCTTGACGAACCTGAAGACAGACATGCTAAAGCCGTTGTCACTTCCATCAAAAGTGGTTTCAGAGCAAGAATCACTCTGGAATATAAAAAACCTCGTAAAAATGGGGTGTTCTTAAGAATCTCATTCCCTTACCTTCCAGGAGAAATCCCATTGGTAATATTGTTGAGGGCACTTGGTCTGGCTACAGATGAGGAAATCATCACTGCCATTTCAGACGATAACAACTTCCAGATGATGATTGCCGATGATTTGCAGGTATCCGATGAATCACTGAAATTGGACCAAAGGGAAATGGACGGCATGTCTTACGAAGAAAGAAGAGATTATTTACAGCTCGCTGCTATCAAATACATTGGTAATAGGGTAGCTAAGAATATGCCTAAAGATTATCGTTTAAAACGTGCAAAAGACGTTGTAAACCGTTATTTATTGCCTCACATGGGCACTGAAGAAGAAAGATGTTATGATAAGGCTATCTATTTAGCTGAAATGACTGAAATGTTGTTGGAAGTAATTGAACAGAAAAGAGAACCTCACGATAAGGACCACTATACCAACAAAAGACTCAGAGTCTCTGGAGATTTAATGGAAGATTTATTCAGAGTTGCTTTCACTAACCTCACAAGAGATATGAGTTACCAACTTGAAAGAAGCCTTTCCCGTGGCAAGGAGCTTTCCATCAAACAGGCTGTGCGTAGCGATGTTCTGACAGAAAACATCAAGCATGCAATCGCTACCGGAAACTGGGTAGGTGGAAGAGCTGGTGTAAGCCAATTATTGGATAGAACAAGTTACATGGGAACCCTTTCTCATTTGAGACGTGTTGTATCTCCATTGACCAGAAGCCAACCTCACTTTGAAGCAAGAGATTTGCACCCGACACAATTCGGTAAGATCTGTCCTAACGAAACTCCGGAAGGACCTAACTGTGGTTTGGTAAAGAACCTGGCTTTGATGTGTAACATTTCAGAAGGTTCTGACGAAAAAGAGATTATTGATGTTATTAAGACTATGGATGTTGATTTGATTTAAGGAGGTGAGATGTTGGCTAAAAAGATTAATGCAAAATTAAAAAGAGCTTATTACTATTTTGGATTTAATGAAGTGGTTTCCTATGGAGAAGCTAGAAAGAACATGGATGTTCTATTAGAAAATGCTGCTGATGAATCTGTTTTAAGTAAAGTAAAGGAATACGAAGCTGAAATTGAAGAGTTTTTCAACACCTCTGATAAAAGGGAAGACGCTGATTTTTCTCAAGAGTTTGCCAAGGATGAACCTAGGAAATCCTGGGAATGCTATACCGATGATTTCCCTGAAGAAATTCTTGCAGGTGATGTGGAATCCGTTGATGAGATTGAACCTGCTGATGAACCTGTTGTAGATGATGTTGAAGATGAAGGTGAAATCGAGTCTGTGGATGTTGAAGATGAAGGTGTAATCGAACCTGAAGATGCAGAAGGCGAAGGTGAAATCGAGTCTGTGGATGTTGAAGATGAAGGTGTAATCGAACCTGAAGACGACGATGAAGGTGGAGTTGAACCAGTTGTCGTCACTGATGTCACCGTTGTGGTTGTTGACAGGGACAGTGAAGCCATAGAATCCGCCGCCATATCCTTAACTGGCGAAATGAACTTTGCCGGCGTAACTGATAATAAGGGAAAAGCTGTTATCAGTGAAGTTGTTTTAGGCGATTATTCCGTCAGCGTAAAAGCGGACGGCTATAATGAGTATTATGGAAATTTCACTGTTTCAGGCGATGATGAGATCTTCGATGTCATATTGACTAAAGAGATTGTTACCGCAAACAAAACCAAAATCTACATTAACGGTGAACTTTTGGGATACTGTGAAAACCCAGTCGAATTCACCCAGGAAATGAGGGAGAAAAGAAGGAACGGCGAAATCTCCCATGAGATGAACATTACCTATTATGAAGACAATGAGGAAATCTACATATTCAATGATCCTGGAAGGGCAAGAAGGCCGTTAATCATTGTTAAGGAAGGACTTCCGTTATTGAAAGAGGAACATTTGAATAAAGTTGCAAACGGCAAATTGAAATGGGACGATTTGATAAACAAGGGTCTTGTTGAATATCTGGATGCTGAAGAAGAGGAAAACTCCTACATTGCTATGAGCCTAGCCGATTTGAATGAGGAACACACTCACTTGGAAATCGACCCTGCCACAATGTTGGGTATCTGTGCAGGAATCATTCCATTTTCCGACCACAACTCCTCTCCAAGGAATACCATGGAAGCAGGTATGACAAAACAGGCTTTAGGATTATATGTCTCTAACTATGCATTACGTACTGATACAAGGGCACACCTATTGCATCATCCTCAAACCCCTATTGTCAAAACACGTATCATCGATTCAACCAATTATGATTTAAGGCCATCCGGCCAGAACTTTGTTGTCGCATTGATGTCTTACGAAGGATACAACATGGAAGACGCAATGGTAATCAACAAGGGTTCACTTGAAAGGGGACTTGCAAGGTCATCCTTCTTCAGGGCTTATGACACTTCAGAAAAGAGATATGCCGGTGGTCAGGTCGACAAGTTCGAAGTGCCTGACAAGAACATCAAGGGATACAGGTCTGAAGAAGCCTACAGAAACCTCGATGAGGACGGTGTCGTCAACCCTGAATCCTATGTCGAATCAGGTGACGTATTGATCGGTAAGACTTCACCTCCAAGATTTTTGGAAGAGGACTTCGGTACCGTTGCAGACAGAAGAAGGGAAACTTCCGTAACTGTAAGGCACGGTGAAAAGGGTATTGTCGATGCAGTACTGTTATCCGAAACCGTTGAAGGTTCAAGATTGGCCAAAATCAGGGTAAGGGATACAAGACAACCTGAATTCGGTGACAAGTTTGCATCAAGACACGGTCAGAAAGGGGTTGTCGGTTTGATACTGTCCCCTGAAGACGTACCGTTCACAGAATTCGGTGTCGTGCCTGACTTGATAGTCAACCCTCACGCTATTCCGTCCAGGATGTCCATTGGACAGGTGCTTGAAATGGTTGCAGGTAAGGCAGGATGTCTTGAAGGCGAACGTGTAGATGCAACCCCATTCAATCAGACACTCGAAGATGAAATCAAGCAGCAATTAATCAACAACGGTTTCGAGTCTGCAGGATGCGAATCCCTGTACAATGGTGTAACCGGTGAAAGGCTGGATGCAGAAATCTTCGTGGGTGTTGCATATTATCAAAAACTGCACCACATGACAACCGATAAGGTTTATGCCCGTTCAAGAGGTCCAGTGCAAGTGCTTACACGTCAGCCTACTGAAGGTAGGGCACGTGAAGGTGGTTTAAGATTCGGAGAAATGGAAAGAGACTGTCTCATTGCACACGGTGCAGCATTGACTTTAAAAGAAAGACTTCTTGACGAATCTGACAAATATGAAGCTATTGTTTGTGAAAACTGTGGTATGCTGGCGGTATTTGACAAGAACAAAAACAAGAAATACTGTCCAATCTGTGGAGATGTAGAGACATATCCTGTTGAAATTTCATATGCATTCAAATTATTATTAGACGAACTTAAGAGTTTATGTATTTTCCCTAAATTAGTTTTAGGAGACAAAGCATAATTACAGTTATAAAGGAGCCAATACATGAAA
>CACWUH010000113.1 GCA_902764015.1 uncultured Methanobrevibacter sp.
GTTGAAATTATTGGAACCTGTTAAAGGTTGGTTAATAGATCGGAGGACGGCAATTCCTCCTCGACCTAAAGAGGTCGAGGTATCCTTGCCATAATTAAGATGAAAAGGTTATAAGGAAAGTCGAACAAAAAGAAGAATTGACTGACACAGAAGCCCTGGACATGGCATTTGTTTCAAAGTTCATCGATGCAAAACATAGTCCCTTCATAATCGATTCACTGACAAAATCATTTAAAGACGCTATAATCCCGGATAAAAAGCTAAAAATGGACGTTGCCATTATTTTAGATGCAATGATTTCAAAACACATCAAAAGCGAAGCAAAACAGAAAGAATTAGGGGAGAGAATCAACATGAGAAAATATGAAAACGAAATGGAAAAAATAATTTATGAGGAATATGGGGACAAACTATACGAAAAAGACAGAATCCTTGAAGAAAAAGACAAAGAACACAAAAAAACAAAACAAGAACTACAAACAGAAAAACAGGAAAACAAAAAACTCACAAAAGCAAACAACGAATACAAAAACAAAATCCAACAACTAAACAAAATCGAAAACCTAACACCAGAAGCCCGAAAAATCATCGATTCAATGATGCTGCTTTAGATTAACGCCAATAACTAAAAACCATCAAAATATCTAAAATATCTAAAATCCAATTTAATGCTCAAAATAAGCAAAACTATAAAAAAAAGAAAAAAGTTTAGTAATATTAACCCATTCTTTGGGTCATATTACCTTGTGCTGCAGCGGCAATCTGCTCAGCCTGTGCCTGCAGGTTTCCGACAATGTCGGTTGTCTGCTGCAGGTTTGCAAGCATTTTGTCCAGACTGTCCTTCAGTTCCTCCTTCTGGCCAGTCAGGATTTCGCGTGCGCCGTCAGCATCCTTTTTGACAGCAAGACCTGCACCGATGCTGATGATAATTTCGTCAGTGTTTTTGAGCTCACCCTTGACGAAGGATCCTGCGCCTACCGGCACGAAAGCCTCCACTGACTCTTTACCTTCAATATCTTCCAGGGTTGCAAATAATGCGTCAACTTCGGCAATGGAAGCCTGAATCAATTCAATCTGCTGCTGAATCAGTTCGGCCTGCTGCCTATATACATTGATTTCATTGACAAGATTGTTCAGTCTTTGCTGGTCTTCCATGCTAATCCCTCAATGAACCTATAAAATCTCTTTTACGATTGGGTCAAGGACGTCTTCAGGAGCGATTTCCTCGATGGAATCGATTGAAATCTGGTTCCTGTTGATACCATGCTTGCTTCCGAAGTTGGCATAGATTTTGTTTTCTATGTCGGACTCGCTGGTAGCCTTGTATTCCTTGGTGAAATCATGGTATTCGTCACCCATTACGAAAGTACCTTTAACTCTGTAAATCTTTGTTATCATATAAAATCCCTCATGATCAATTAATTAAAAATCGTCATCCAAAAAGCCTAACGCTTCTTCAACTCTAGCCATTTCAGGACCGGTACTGTCCTTGTCGACGATTGCACCTGTGGAATTTGCCAGGATGCATGCTCCGACCAGTGGAATTCCCCTTCCTACAGTACCAATGTCTCCCTCAACACCAAATACTTCACGGGCGAAGTTAACTTCAGAGGCAAGTGCGTTCTTGCTCATCAAAAATCCCTTGTTGGTTACCTTAACAAGAGAACCTATGATATCGCTTCCGACGATGTGGGATGTCTTGACATCAACATCGAGGGTTTCCTCGAGCACTTGAATCGCTTCAGGGCTTATGAACGGTGAAGCTATTGCACCCTTGTCGTTTGCGGCAACGATGTTGCCCACAGCAGTGTACTTGCCCGGCAGCACTGCCACGTTCAGTCCCATGTCCTCAAACTGCTTAACTTCCCTGTCCAAAACATGTGGGGAAACAACAATACCATTTGAATTGGCTACAGCTAAAGATCCTATAAGGCTTGATCCGGAAATGGAAGACTTCACAACTTCGACTTCCAATGTTTCCTTGATAATGTCTGCTTTTTCATCCAAGAGATTATAAGGAACAATAGCGAAATCGTCGGTTGCAAGGACGAACACTCCAATATTCGGATTTCCTACAATGTCTATTCTTTTCAACATATTGTCACCTCACATTTTACTGGTGTCTATTCTGCCAAAGTAGCTTTTACAACACCATCATCATCTTTAACTGCTTTTACAGTGATTTTGGAAGGTATCTTTTGAATACCCCTTTCCCAAATCGCATGATTGATAGACTCATCGATTTTAACGTCGCTAGCCTTCATGTGTTTGGTCAAGAAAATCTTGATCTCCCTGATTGCTCTAGGAGCTCTGATAGTCCTTTTGACTTCCTTTACGTTTCTAAGCGGAATTGTGTAAACTCTTTCCATTTTAACCCCTCACTATAATTTAAGACTGTTCCTTCTCCAATGTCTAGGTTTAGGTCTGTATCTAAGTTTACGGTTAGTTTTAGCATAAGCCCAGATTGGAATTCTCCTATTTTGCTTGTTTGCTTTTGCCATTCTTAATTTTTTAGCCAATGGTTTATTTCTACTCATTTTCTCACCTGTAATAATAATTATTGTTTATATCCTATGACGCGAGTTTGATAATGTTCGGGAAATATTTCCAGTGAGTTGTGCCCCATCCCGTCAATCATCGTCCTTATCTCGACCTCGAAATCTGAACTGTTGTCCTTGTTTGACCTCTCCTTTGAGATTTCAAAAAGGTTTTCGGTTATCATCCTGACGGACTTGTGCCCGAAGCTGTCGAGGTTTATGTATTGCACGCCGAACCTGTCCTCCAGGCTTCTTATCTGATTGACGTTTAGCTTTGGGGTTCTGTCGTCACGTCTTGTCCCGTCTGCAATAATGTCATGGGTCTCTGCCAGCCTTTCCACAGTCATTTTGTGGATGTACTTTATTCCGTCGTTTGGAAATCCGTCCTCAAGAATCATTTCGCATGCCTTTTTGAGGATGCCTGTGTCCATCTCAAGGACACTGTGGTTGAATCCCAGGGATTCGGCGGATTTCGATGCGGGGACATATGAATCGTAGACTCCGAAGTTTGCGGTGACGAGTTCAACCTCAAGGCCAAGCCTTTGAAGCATCACTGCAACGAATGATGAGTCCTTGCCTCCACTATATAAGACGGCCGCCTTCATGACACTATTTCCTTGTAATCTTTATTTCTCTTTTCTGACCTGCAATCTGCCTTAAAAGGACTTTAAGCTGGTCATCTGTTACTTTTCCCCTTAGGCTTCCGGCCTGTGCGGACTGAATGAGCTGAAGTTCTATGTTGTTGACAAGCTCAGGCTTGGTCAGCTTGAGGTTTGCCAATCTCTGACGAGCTTCAGGAGTCATTATCTGGCCTAAGATCTGTTTTTTCTGAGCTTCGAATTGTGCCTGGGCCTCCTGCTGCTGTGCCTGTGCCATGGCCTGCTGTTGGGCCTGGTTCTGTGCTGCAGCCTGCTGGGCCTGCAATTCAGCCATTCTCTTTTGACGAATTTCGTCTAATTCGCTCATATCAAACTCTCCATAACTAATTAATATTCTCCAAGTTCACAGCATAACCTAACGTTTTCCCCTTATGGAAGCAACGAATGACTCTACGGCATTGCCCAATTCTTCCTTGTTCAACAATGAGAATGATTCAACAGCAGGCTTTTCGTGCTTTTCCTTAATCTCTTCGTTGAATTCCTTGAATGCGTTTGCAATGTGCTCATGGGTTGCATCTATCTTTGAGATTGTTTCGATTATCTTTTCCTTTTCTGAATCTTCGATTTCAGAATTTTCCTTTACGGCTGAACTTAACTTGTCGAGAATGTCAGAGTGAATTTTAGGTTCTGAACCTTGAGTATTGAATTTTGAAAGCTCAGGGATGTCCCTGATTAATTCTCCGGAAGCCTTATCCAAAAAGGACCTTCCTTGAGGAGTGACAACTCTTCCGCCTTCAACCTTTTCCACGTATCCTGCGTCCTCAAGCTGATGGAGTGCGGTCCTGATGATTGATCCGCTTCCTCTTCTGAACTTTTCAGGACGTACGCCACGGTCTTTCTTGCCACCGTAGAAAGTTCTTAAACTTTGAACGCCAACAGGTCCGTCAATGTAAACCCTTCTTATGATTGAAGCGGTTCTTATAAACCACCAGTCAGGGTTTTCCGGTTTCCTTTCCTTGTGAACACCGGTTCTGACAAAATTGGACCATGCAGGAGATTCTATCTTATCATTCTCTTTTAATTCTTCTGCGACTTTTTCAATTAATAAATCTGCAGGTACATCAAATACAGTAGTCATATTAATTCTCCAATATTTATTTTATTGTAGCTTAATCCACTGTAAATTTAAGACCTAAAAAAATAGGGCCTGTAACTCTAAATTTATAATGTTTAAGGCTTTTTCTTGTAGATTACA
>CACWUH010000114.1 GCA_902764015.1 uncultured Methanobrevibacter sp.
CTTAATTATGGCAAGGATACCTCGACCTCTTTAGGTCGAGGAGGAATTGCCGTCCTCCGATCTATTAACCAACCTTTAACAGGTTCCAATAATTTCAACTTTTTGCTGTTAACTCCTTGACTTATTACGGTTCCGTCGAATGTTTTTAGCTGGAAGTAACCGCTGCTTCTTTTTCCAGTTATAAAACAAACAATATTCTTATACATTACTTTATCAAACCTCCTGAACCCATTTACAATATAAGCGGATTGGTTGCGTTTTCGCAGGCCTCCTTTGCTGGGTTTGTTTTTATGAATGCTTCGATTGTGTCTGCGGACTTTACGATAAAGATATTCAACATCCAAACGCTCAGCATCAGGATTATGGCTTATTATAAAAGCATCATTAACATGTGACTTCTCAATGCCCAAATTTTCCCTATTATATTTTGTTAAATAACCGAAAGTCTCAAAGACATTGTTAAAATCTTTTTGGAGTTGTTTGATTAATTTTTTTCTCATTATATTCATATGCGTGGGATGTTTGAATGACTTGGGTTTCTTGTCAAATGTTAATTCGCCACTATGTACTTTACTGTGGCATTCACTGCATAATACAACGAGATTGTCCATGCTGTTACTTCCGTCTTGGCTGCGGAATCTTATATGATGAACTTCCAATTTTGCTTGTTTCTCTCCACAGATCTGGCATTTGTAGTTATCACGGTGCAATACTGCGGATTTGACATTGTAAAAACCAGCACTGGCACCGTTCTGATACTCTTTACCTCTTATATTAGGGTTTTTCAATTTTTGAACATCGAACTCTGCAGTTTCAACAATGATATTCTTTATTGGTAGAATGTTTGAAACTTTTTTGATTATTGTAATGTGGCAATCGATTTTATGCTGTATGCTGGGAGCGATCCATCCTTTTTTGCCACGGTTGTCAAATCTGGCAGGACGATACCTTAACTTACGACTTCTTCTACTTCTCCTTAAACTCTTGCGGGATTCCAATAATTTAGGAATATCCTGTCTTAATTCCACCTCTGCTTTGAACAATTCCTTTTTTTCCGTTGTAGCCGACAAACCAATGTATTTGCTTCCGGCATCAACGCCCAGATTAACATCCTGTATGTTGTTGTCTGCCTGATACAATAGCCGTATGGTGAAGGGTGTTCTGTCTACAACTTTTGCTTTACCTTTTTTTAATAATATTCTTGCCTTTGCCGGATGACAAGGCATTAAAGGCTTATCATCTTTATTTTTAACATATACGAACATAATATCCTTACTCCCAAAAATTTCGGGGTTATTTTTTTATCCTTCGACAATGTTATCCGACGGTTTATGAATTATTGCACTATTCCTACCATCCCAGAATTGTTTAACAAATAATTCCGTAGAGCTACAAGCTAGGATTAAACACTTGAAGGTACCTATAAAATTATTCGCCGGTAACGTAGCATTAATAATGCTTAGTCTATTAAACTGGTGGATTCTCAATTATATGTCATTGAAAATCCACGACCTCAGCAGGTTGTGGTAGTTTAATAAGATGAGTTGTGTGTTTTTCTCCCATTTTTACGTCTCCTTAATTTTTTAGGATTTCTAGAAATCACATTTCAAATGCTCATGAGCAATTAATCATCTAAAACCCGCCGTATATAAAGTTATGCTTTAATAAAAGTCAATATTGCTTTTTGTTTGTAATTTTATGAGTTTAAATCAATATTTACTTTGAATTGGAAAATCTTGTGGATTTAGAGAAATTTTTGGCATCACAAAAGGAGCTAAAATATTTGTCTTGTGAAATGGCGGGCAAAAGTCAAGGCACATAATTGGGGTTTTGGACCTGCGGTGCGGTTCTGATATCGTTTTTGCCATGGCCAAATTCACAATCAATAAAAACGTCCTCAAAAAGCTTAGGGCAGCAAGAAGATTGCTTGCAAGGCAACTGCCTCAAGGACTGCGTAAAGTATAAGGTGAAGGTAAAATAGTAATCTGTTTCACTCTTATTTTTTAAATACTATAAAAGATATAAGTATTCTCAATGAAGCTTAGAAATATACTGTTAATTGTTTTAGTGTTACTTGTCATATTTGCGGTATGGGCGACGGTATTCAATCCGTCAAGCTCGGTTGTGAATATGCAGCCGAAAGAAAACGTGTCTGTTGCAGTCACGGGTGATGTGATGTTTGCGCGCAATATGGAAGGTGTTTTAAGCATGGACTCCTCGCCGTTTGCCGGGGTAAGTGACGTCATATCCAGTGTTGATTTATTACTCATAAACTTCGAGAATGCGGCAACGACATCTGAAAATGCGGTGAAGGGGGATGTGCCGCTTAAATGCTCTCCGGACTACGTTCCTCTTGCAAAGGCAAACAACCTGACTGTTGCAGCCCTTGCAAACAATCACGCATTCGACTATGGAATCGACGGAATGAAGGACACCATGGAGAACCTGAAGGCCAATGACATCACGCCTATTGGAGCCGGCAATTCCGAAGACGAGGCCCATGCGGCCGTGGTGAAGGAGGTCAACGGAAGAAAGATCACCATCCTCAACTATATGGATGCGGATAACTTCGCAGAATACTCCCAGGATGTCATGCCTATTGCGAAAGGCTCAAACCCAGGATATTCCGCATATGACTCTGCCGACGCCAAAAAGCAGATTTCAGATAACAACGATTCCGATTTGATTATTGCATACATGCACTACGGAAACGAGTACTCCACATCCCCTAACGAAAACCAGATAAAGATGTCCCACGAGCTCATAGACTACGGGGCAGACGTCGTCATAGGCTCACACCCTCACGTGCCTCAGGGAATCGAGATGTACAATGGAAAGCCTATATTCTACAGCCTGGGCAATTTCATATTCGACCAGTCCAACGAGGCGACCCATGTGGCCTACTTCGTCAAGGTCGATGTGATAGACGACCATGGGGAGTGCACAGTATACCCTATCCACATTTCAGGCTATCTGCCTCAGCACATGGAGCCGGATGAGGGAAAATCACTTCTCGAGAGTCTGTCTCCGCAATGCAAGGAAATGCAGATTACAAATGATGGAACCGGAAAGTTGGCATTCAACCTGACGGACGGTTGAATCCGACATTTCCTTTTTTTTAAATACTATGAAGTCAAATATTATATTAATTGATTAAACAGGTTGGGTTATTTTTGTTTGAATCACTGAAAAAGAAGTTCTCACGAACAAGCGAAAAACTTGAAGAGGAGCTTATAGAAGAGGCTGAAGAGGAAGACAACCTTCAGGAAGAATCAGGTTCAAGATTCTCATTCTTTTCATTTGGAAGGAAAAAGGAAAAGGAGCCTGAAGAGGAAGATGATGAAAATCTCCTTGTTGAGGCCGAAGAAGAGCCTTTAGAAGAGGAAACCGAAGAGGCTGAGGAAGTCGAAGAGAAGAAGTCCCGCTTCTGGAGCAGAAGCAAGGACAAGGATGATGAAGCCGAGCCTCAGGATGAGGAAGAGGAGGATGATGAAGACCTCCTTGTCGAAACCGAAGAAGAGGAAGCTGAAGAGGATGAGGAAACCGAAGAGAAGAAATCTCACTTCTGGAGCCGAAACAAGGATAAGGACAGTGAGCCTGAAGAAGCCGAAGAGAAGAAGTCCCATTTCTGGAGCAGGAACAAGGACAAGGACACAGAAGACGTTTCTGTCGACGGAGAGGCTTCAGGTGGAATATTTTCCTTCGTTCGAGAAAAGACAATCCAGGAAAAGCACGTTGACGACATACTCTTTGAGCTTGAAATGGAGCTTCTGCAGGGCGATGTTGCAATGGAGGTTGCAACAGAGGTCGTAGAAAGCGTGAAGCAGAACCTTGTTGGCAAGAAAATCAAAAGAAGCAACGACATCACCGAATACACCTATTACGCATTGAGGGATGCCGTTGAGGAAATCATCGACATTCCGGGCAAGTCCATGACCGAAATGCTTGAGGAGAAAAAGGCTCAGGGCGAACCGCTCGTCGTGATGTTTGTCGGAATCAACGGAACCGGAAAGACAACAACAATCGGAAAGCTTGCAAACTACTACCTGAAGATGGGCTACACTCCGGTGATTGCCGGCGTAAAGATCATCAAGCACCAGAAGGGCTCTGATCCTGCCGCTGTGGCATTCGATGCAGTCGAGCACGCCCGTGCGCAGGGAAAGGAACTGGTTCTTATTGACACCGCCGGAAGGATGCAGACCAACACGAACCTCATGGATGAGATGAAGAAAATCAAGCGCGTCTCAAAGCCTGACCTTGTCATATTCGTCGGTGATGCCATAACCGGAAACGACGCAACCGAGCAGGCACGGAAATTCAACGAGGCAATTGACATCGACGGTGTAATCCTCACCAAGGCCGATGCGGACAGCAAGGGCGGCGCATCCCTTTCCATAGGTTATGTAATCAAAAAGCCGATAATGTTTTTAGGCGTCGGGCAGGGGTATGATGACATCATGGAATACGACCCTCAATGGATGCTCAACCAGCTCTTTTCCGAAGACGATGAGGTCGCCACAGAGGCATAACGGTCAATTTTCAAGTTTCAA
>CACWUH010000115.1 GCA_902764015.1 uncultured Methanobrevibacter sp.
CCATTATGCAAATTCCGTCAAAATTCTGGATTGCAGTGGCCATTTACCTCATTAACTTGTGGTGCATGACCATTCTCATCATAATGGTATTGTCAAAGCCGACGTGATGAGATAATGACCCTCTTTAAATTGTAGGAAACAACAATATTGGAAGTATTTGATTCCCGACAGCTTTGCCGAGCTGTACTTGGCATCCGTTCCTTTCAGGGCACACTTCCTACAATTTAAAAATTAAAAGGCAAACTTTAAATACCATTTAGTTCATAGT
Organism: uncultured Methanobrevibacter sp.; assembly: GCA_902764015.1. Lineage (GTDB taxonomy): Archaea > Methanobacteriota > Methanobacteria > Methanobacteriales > Methanobacteriaceae > Methanocatella. Next base: position 269 of record CACWUH010000115.1, read on the forward strand.
TATTATCAAGTTTAAGAGGTTCGATTCAGAATTTTTTAAACAGTTGATTGAATTAATTTCAATATCTAATCGGTGTGCAGGCCAATGCCTGTATAGATATTGAACGATTCGTGAATCTCCATTCGGAGATTCCCCAATAATCGTCAAAATACTATTTTTAATATACACCAAGTCTTTTTGTCGCTGAAAATCCATAAACAACACATGATCATCAAAATACAGTCAGTCAAAAAAAAGGGAGAGTTTAAAAGCATGGTGCAAGACCATGCTTTTAGAGTAGGTGTTTTCTCACCACCACAAATAAGGTTAATCTTTGAGTTTGAAATAGAAACTCTGTTTAATAGTTTAAATTCGCCCGTATATAAAGTTTTTCGAGTTAAAGTGCTTGCTTGCACCTTAAATCCCTAAAAAATGATTAATTATGCCTGTTTTAATCAAAATGCACAAAGCCAGATGCAAAAAAGACCACCCAAGAGCACATGAAATCAATCATTAATGTTAATATCAACTTCCAACAATATATCCACAAGGACGTACCAAACAGGCGATATCATGAACACGAACATCACAAGCAGACTCATACCGGGCATCGGAAGACACCCCTTCCCGGCCTACAGGGGCAGCGACAAGTACATCTTCGTAAGCTATGCCCATGACGACAAAGACCTTGTATTCCAGGAAATAGCAAGATACCAGTACATGAAATACAATGTATGGTATGACGAGGGGATTTCACCTGGAAACGAATGGAAAGAAGACATTGCAGAGCATCTCACCAATAGCGATTTATTCATAATATTCCTCACCAAAAACACCGCAAAATCAGAAAACTGCCGGATAGAATTCTACTGCGCCCTGAACAACAGCAAACCCATCATCCCCATCTATATGGAGGATTTCGATACCCTGCCAGTTGACGATGAATGGAAACGGGATTTGTCCGAAATTCAGGGAATACTCATGACCACCCTCGATGAGGAGGAATACATCTTCAAGTTCACGGAAGCCTTTCAGAAATTCGGATTCAGATATGGCGGAATCGAGATGGATGAGGCAAGACAAAGAAGACTGCTTGAGGAGCTTGAATATTACGATGATGCGCCATGGAAACGGGTGACCCTATTCATTGACGGAACATTCATTGACTCTCACGCAGAGAGGGATTACCTTCTGCGGGAGGTCTTTCCCGAGCTCATAATGTGGTGCAGGCAGAGAAGAATACACCTGACATATATGGACCTGAGATGGGGCATTACAGAAACAGAGACCAATGACGGAATATTTAAAAGCATCTTTGAAAGAATCGACAAATGCTCTCCTTTTTACCTCTGCCTTTTAGGCCAGTTTAGGGGATGGGTTCCCGATTTTGACAATGACATCAGTGCAGAAACGGCCGAAAGATACTCCAAAATTGCAAGAATGGAAGGGATGTCAGCCACTGAAATGGGAATCGAGTATGCTCTTGCCAGATCAAGGCATTTAATATTCCTTCATAGAAATCCAGCCTACCTTCATGACCTTACCGACGCCCAGATGAAAATCTACACCAATGCATATCTTGAAGATGAACAGGCCATAAGGCAAAGCGACGAGAAGCTTGCCGAAAACTACCAAAGGCTCAGGGACCTGAAAGAATTAGAGGACCTCAAGCCTCTGGATGAACGGAAAAACATCCAGATTGACGATTACGACTGCCAGTGGAACAGGGAGAAGGAAATATATGAATTGAAACCTGCTTCAATGGCAAACGGCACAACACGATTTGATTCAGATGAAAGCAAGGGAATGCTGACAAATTTCACCTGCAACGGCCATCCGCTGAAGGATGTGATAATAGAGCAGGTAAAGGAAGCTATCCTCATGGAGTTTCCGGAACATATGGCAGTTTTCTCATTCGAAAAGGAATTCACAGATGAAATCACAGTGGAGCTTGCAAACTACGGCCGGTCACAAAACGAAATGGAAATCGGGTTTTCGGTATCAGACATCCACATCGAAAACGATTTCTGCTATCAGAGCACCGTCGCAACCGTCCAACACCCGAAATATGACGGAATGATAAGGAAATATCTGAAAAATGATGACAACCGGATCTGCCTTGTGAGCGGCGATGAAGGATACGGCAAAACAACCCTTCTTTCAAACCTCGCCGAATCCCTGAAGGATGATCCTAACGTTTATGCAAGGTTCTGCGGCATCTCCAAATCAAGTTCCGACATCTATTCCCTCTGGACATCCATAATTGTGGAAGCGATGGTGAAAAACGAAAAGACAAGATTCTATTCCTATCCCCTGAACTACTTTGATTTGTTCTCGAATTTCAATCAGATTCTAAACGAGCTGTCCCTTTACGGCGATACCGTCATCATAATTGACGGTGCAGACCATCTGGACAGGATAATGGAGTTTTTAAAAATCGTGCACACACTTCCGAAAAACATGAAGATAATAGTGAGCATCGAAAATGACCCCCAGGACGAAAGCTACACCCGCCGACTCAACGAAGTGAAAAGCGGCGAAAACATATATTCGATAGAACTCGAAGGACTAACAAGAGATGAGGAAAAGGCACTGATAATATCCGAATACCTTGATTTGTACGGTAAAAGGCTGGACGACCACCTGCTTGAAAAGCTCTGCAGCCTCAAATATTCCCACAACCCACTATTCCTTAAAATCATCCTAAGCGAGCTTATCGATTTCGGCTCATACGATCATCTCACAGAAAAGATAGAAAGCTTCGAATACTCCCTCAGCATGGCCTTCAACAGGATTCTTGAAAGGATTGGCGACGACTATCTCGACTTTGCATACCACATGTTTTTCCTTTTCGAAGTGGACTTCACATTGTCCCCCGAATACGTTGCCCACAAGATTTCGAGGATAATGGAGACTTCAGATGAAGAAGCAAAAAGCAAGGTGAACTCCATGCTTGTGGAGCTTGATGACTTTGTAAGGACAAATGAAAACGGCTGCATCTTTTTAAACAGAAGCCTGAAAAATGCCATCAAAAAGAGATATGGCTGATTCGACCCATCAAAAGTCCGCCTGCCATATGGAATCACAAAAAGGGAGAATATAAAAGCATGGCGCAGGGCCATGCTTTTAGAGTAGGTGTTTTCTCACCACCACAAATAAGGTTAATCTTTGAGTTAAATGAATTCGAAACTCTACTTAATACTTTAAATTGCTCCATATATAAAGCTTTTCGAGTGCAAGTGCTTGCTTGCACCCTAAAATCAATTAAAAAGTGTTGTTTGAACTTTTTTTGAATTTAAAACCTGCAGCAATTTGAAAAACAAAGCAACCTAGCCTCTGCAATCGCCAATATCACTATAAACTTTATATATGATTACATTCATACATTTAAGCAGAGCCGAAACGGCTCAAATCCGAATTTTTGAAATTCGAAACTTTTAAGTGATAAGGATGAATTCAATATCTAACTTGCGTGCAGGCCAATGCCTGTATAGATATTGAGCGATTCGTGAATCTCCATTAGGAGATTCCCCAATAATCGCAGATTGCTATTTTTACTTCAACATCTATTTCAAGTTTGAAATTTTCTTTTAGAACCAGTGTTGGAATTTTACTAATCCATCTTAAATCATACAGTTGCCCAATATAAGCTTTAATATCTCTTTTTTAACAATTTAAAGATGCAAGTAAGCACTTGCACTCGAAAACCTTTATATATGACCCCCATCCATACACATAGTTGTGCAAAGTGAACTCAATTCCTCTACCGAGCACAGACATAAGAAGGTGATAA
>CACWUH010000116.1 GCA_902764015.1 uncultured Methanobrevibacter sp.
TGATTTTTCTAATAAGTTATAAGTTAAAAGTTACACTTGAAATGCACGTCTATATCTTGTGTATTAGAACTTATAAGTTAAAAGTTACACTTGAAGTGCATGTCTATACCCTGTGTGTTAGAACTTATAACTCAAAACTTACACTTGAAACGCACCTCTCGAAAATTGATTATAACTAAAAACTTACACTTGAAAGGTATGTCTTATAAGTAAAAAAAGTATTACTCAAGATAAAAGTAAAGATATTTAACAAACAAATACAAAAGATATTAACATTAATAGGATGTGAAAACTATGTCAAACAATATTAAAACAACAGTTGAAGAACTGCGCAAATTGGTGAATGTCGACAACGTAATAGGCAGTCCGATAGAAACCGAAGATAAAATCTTAATTCCCGTAATCAGAATGGGAGTCGGATTTGGAGCTGGAGAAAACAAGCCTGGAGAAGAAAACAACGGAATCAGTGCGACAGGCGCAGGTGCCGGAGTCGAACCTATTTCCATGGTGATGATACCTAAAAAGGGAAATGATGCGGAAGGAGTTCGCGTACTCGATTTAGCAAAAGGTACAGAAACAAACAAGGCAATATCAGATATTGGACTGGTCATAAGCGACCTTATCAAAAGCTATATGGATTCAAAAAATGATGCTGATGAATACTATGACGAATCCGAATACATAGAACCTGAATTCAGCGCAACCGAAGAGATAGAAGAATAGGAATTTGCTGCATGTTAAACATCCTTTTGATGATTATCCTCATAATCATCCTTTTCATTATTTTTTTGCTCCTTGTTGGAGTCAGGATATCATTTGAATACACCAAAAGGGGCAGTGAAATTGAAGGATGTTTGAAAATACTCATTTTAAAAAAAATCAAGATCTACACCCACCATTTTCCATCAAAAGACAGCGATGAAGACGAAGATAAGGATGAAGAAAAAAAGCAAAGGAATATCAAAAAGATATTCAAGCTGGCAAAACCTTGTCTTAGCGACTTTAAAGCTTATCTAAAATCCATCATAAGCATCATCAAGATAAAGCAGATTAAAAACCATCTCATTTTCGGTCTAAACGACTATGCAGACACTGGAAAATACATCGGCATCATCTGGGCTGTGATTGCTACCGTAAACCCCATGCATGAAAAAGTGATGCTGAGCGCCGAGCCATCATTCAATGGCCAGGTCATTGACGGATACGGCATGAATGAAGTGGAACTCTATCCGCTGAAGCTCATTGTCCCAACAATCAGACTGATTTCAAAAAGGGACGTCAGGACATTCATAAGAGGTGTTCTTGATGAGAGATAAAATCATAAATGATCTCGGAGGGCTTTTTGAAATCACACAGGACACCGCCTTCGAATTCAAGGAGCTTTACGGCTTCACATTTGTCTTCAAAAGTAGGATAGTGCGCTTCAGGGACAGGATATCTTCGGCCGAAATTGCACCGGCCGGAATAATATATGAAGAAAAAGGCCAATATTACTTCGCACCCCTAGATAGAACTGTTGACATACCCGAAATCGTCAGGGAATATGTTGAAAAGCATCTGAAAAAATAAGTGTCATGGAAGAGGGATGTCTTCGCTTTCCACAATGACCTCAACCACAAGAGGCCCGGTCAGATTTTTATCCAGAACCAGCTCAAGGTCCTCCAGATTGTCAACCCTCACAGCATCGATTCGGTAGCTTGATGCAAGCTTCACGAAATCGGGATTTTCAAGCCTGACTTGGTAAGGCTCCATATCGTAGAACGATTCCTCCCATTGCCTGATGATTGAGAATTCCGAATTGTTGAGGATGAATATGATAATATCCAGATTCTGCTCCCGGATGGTTGCAAGCTCCTGGAGGTTCATCTGAAAGTCGCCGTCGCCGTTTATGACAATTACCCTTTCGCCCGTTGCTATGCATGCACCTATTGCCGATGGAAGCCCATATCCCATCGGAGCCATCGCACCTGAAAAGAGAAGCTGCCTTGGACGGGAGGATTTCTTCAAAAGAGTGGTCCATGTGGTGTGGGATCCGGCATCGGAAGCTATGATATTGTCCGGGAATTTCTCGAGAATCCTTTTTATGGCTGCCTGCGGCTTTAAATCATCGTCAAGGCCTTCAAGGTGGTACGAATCATCAATTTCCATAAGCTCATCAATCCAGTCGACCTTCTTGAAGCGGATTTCACTTAAAAAATCACTCACCTTTCCGTAAATCGGATAATCGCCTACAAGAACATTGTTGTTTATGTTTACGTGAATGAAATGCCCTGGGATTTCAGGAAGCGTCCTTTCGCTTGCCTTGATTCCAAGCCCGATTATGCAGTCTGCGTTTTCAAAGGCGTATTTTCCCCTTTCGTTTGCGCGGGCCAGGCACAGTCCCACATTCAGAGGACTGTCATCTGGAATCACACCCATCCCATGGAATGTTGTTGCGGCAGGTATCTGATATTTGTCTGCAATCCTTCGAATGTCCTCGGCATCTCCAATCGCCCCTGCCCCCAATATGAAAAGCGGCCTTTGTGATTTGTCAATCAGCTCCTGTGCATGTGCCAGATTGGACAAATCATTCTCGCAGAGATAGCACAAGTCAAAGTCGTCAAACTCCTCCTCAAGAAGAATATCTTTTGGCAGATTTATGTGAATCGGTCCTTTCGGGAAGTTTTTAAGCTCATAGATTGATGCCCTGAGCATGTACATCGCTTCAGTTCCGTTCAGGGGATTGAAGGATGCCCTGGTGATTGGCTCGAATATTTCCTTTTGAGGAGTTGTCTGGAAATGGTTGCTTCCCCTGTATTTCAGCTCATTATCTCCTGTCAAAAGCAGCAGAGGAATGCTGTCCTTATAGGCTGTCGCCACTGCCATTGTAGTGTTTAAAGCTCCCGGCGATGCTGTTGTGATGCATACACCAATCTTGCCGGTTGACCTTGCATAGCCGTCTGCTGCGGTGGCGGCTCCCTGCTCATGCCTTGTCAGGACATGGTTTATGCCGCTTTTGGAGAGAGCCTCATAAAAAGGCATTATCTGCTCGCCTGGAATGCCAAAAACATCCAGAATGTCTTCCTCCTCAAGGATTTCAACCATTTTAGAGGCAACGTTCACTCTTCGGCCTCCTGATATGATCCGTTGTACTCGCCGGACCCCTCGACCGGAAAGACAACCGCCTGGGCAATCCTGTCGCCTGACTTGATTTTATATTCAAACTCACCGTGGTTGTAGACCATAAACATCAGCGTTCCGTAAAATCCCGGGTCTCCAACGGCCGTCTGCACGGAGACAAATGACCTCAGAAGCGTTGAGCGGGGAAGATAGAGCATGGTGTAGCCCTTAGGAATCTTGACCTTACGTTTTATGCTTGCAAGGTATGCTGTATGTGGCTTTAATGTGTAGATGTCGCCTTCAAGTTCCTCGATTTCAGGCAGTTCCTTTTCGTTGTCAATTAGTGAGCCTGCGCTTTTCTGTACATATATCTTATCAAGTTCCAAATCTATTCCGGACGGCTGGACCAGATCAGCAAAATCCGGAAAGAGCTTTACCAGTTCCTCTTCACCGAGCATGTTATCAAATCCTATTAATAATTTATTTATCTATGATTGTTAATATATTAGATTGGTGATAGAATGCCTGTAATTCAGATAGCTGGAAACAATGGAATAAGTATTGAAAAGAAACGAGAAATGGTTGAAAAGGTATCCGAAGTCGTGGCCGATGCATATGGCCTTCCAATCGAGACGATAACCGTGCTGGTCACTGGATTTGACCCTGACGACATCGGAGCCGGCGGAAAACTTTTAAGCGACAGATGATAATCGTTAAAAAGAGGAGTCGGAAATCTCCTCTTTTTTAAGTTCAAACCAAAAAAGAACTTAGTATTTGATTAACAAATACAATGATTATCTATGTATCTTTTTTAATATAATTTTGGATTTGAACCTTGAAAGCGACCTTTCAATGTCCTCAAGAGTTGAGTTGTCAACAGCATCGTATACGCTTTTTTGAAATGGATTTAAATTAAAAATTACATCGCTCAACGGGTCTTCAGTGTCCTTGAAGTTCCAAACCTCGTCTTTTGCCTTTGCATTGAATCTCTTTTCCAAATCGGAGATCTTACCTGTCAGCTCATCAAGATGAGGGTGGCTTGCAAGGCCCAGTTTGTGCTTTGTGATTCTGTTGAGGAATTGCCCGTGAACCTGGGTCAGGTCAATGTCTGATTCATCCTCAAAAGAGCCAAGGACATACACTCTCTCGTCGATTACTTCTGTAACCTTATAACTGCCAGTATCCTCATCATATTGGATTTGGGAAAAACTTTTGACGTTCCACATATTGTCAAGAAGATGGTTCCTGACGAATTCGGCGTCCTCGATACTGTCATAAAATCCGAAGATATGGTCCTCTCCGGCAATTCTCTTTTTGATAATGAACGTATCGAAGACCTTTGTAATGTTGAGACCGTATTTTGAGTTGTTCGGGTTTCTGATTTGCCTTTTGACCAGACGACCCATCGTTTCCTGTGATGGCCTTTCTCTGGACATGGTGAGGATGTGAACCCTTTCGTCAATGACCTTGACCACGCAATATTCGCCATTCACTTCATGGATTTCACCGATGGAGTCCATATTCCAGTCATTTT
>CACWUH010000117.1 GCA_902764015.1 uncultured Methanobrevibacter sp.
ATCCTTAGGCAGATTGATTTCAAAGCTGTCGCCGGAAACCGTATTCGGAATCACAACGTCTTTGCCTGCATCAGGCTTTGGAACATTGACAGTGGCCTGTATTACAATTTCACCGTTTTCATCATCTCTGTAGACCACTCTGAGATTGTGAGATCCTGTTTCCAGACCGGATACTGCAATTGATTTGTTTTCGCTTGTGTAGGTTGCGTTTTCAATAATCGGCCTTAATATGTCCTGATCAGTGGTCTCATTATGGCCTACAATCTCATATACGGACACATTTCCTTTTGAGCCTTCAGGTAGTTCCAGAGCTATTTCACCGGATCCGTCGCTTTCGAACCTTTCCGGAATCTCGGCCGCCTTAGGCTCGACGGAAATGGAATATGTGTGATGGGAATTGAACATGTTGTCCATGTCATCACCGACATATTTCAGGTAGAAGTCGTATACACCCAGCTTCAGTCCGGAAATCTCCTTTGTGAATGTTCTTCCACCTCATCGTAGCCGACCTTCATATATACATTTATGACACCAGTTGCATCCTTGATTACAACAGTGATTGTTGCATTTTCGCCCACGACTATTGTCTCGGTTATGTTGACTTCAGGAGTGACGTCAAAGTGGAAACCGACACCCCTCACCTCATAGTCAGAATTTTCAGATACGTATCTTGCAAAGAGGTCGTAGCTGCCGTAGGCAAACTCGGACACGGAGATTTTTGCAAATCCGTCAACCAGCTTCACTGACATGACCGGGGAGTCCTCAACGATTTGCCAGTGACCCGGAACATAGATATCAAATCCTTCACCGTCAATGTCATAATAACCATCAATCCAGACTGCCCCATAGAGGGTCAGGTTGCCGTCTGCATCAGCGGGAAGATAAATAGAGACATAATCGAATATGCCTTCCTCCGCATCAATATAATTGACGAATATTCCGTGTTCTGTTTTGATTACTTCGGTGATTTCCTTGGCAGGGTATTTTTCATCCCCCAAATAGGAAGTGGTTACATTGTTTTCGCCTAACACAAGATTGTCGATGATTATGGTTGCGACGCCCTCGATTGGTGTTGCGGTGTAGGTCTTGCCGTTTACTTTAACGGTTACGGTTCCCGTTGCATCCCCAGGCAGGTCAACATGGAGTTTGAATTCCTTGGTTAAAGGATAAGTTGAATCCGTATCGATGTCTGTCCATAGGCCGTAGTCTGTAGTGAATGAGCCGGATTTGGTCAGGTTTTTCACATTGTTCATGTCATAGTAGTTGATTTCATAGGTGTGGGTTCCCATGCTTAATCCGTCTATTTCAATGCTTGCATAACCGTCTTCCAAAAATTCGGATGCATATGCCTTGCCGTCGATTTTGAGCTCGATGTATCCTTTCTTATCCTCAATGGAAACATGGATATTTCGTCCGTTATATATGATTTGAGGGATTTCAATCCAGTCGATGAAGAATGTTCCGTTTCTGGATGTGTCCCTGTAGTATTCATCGCCCACAAATCTGATTTCCCATGTGTGGGTTCCATATTCCTCGTAGTACAGATAATATCTGTTATGTATTTTGCCGCCATCACCTTCGCTGCTCTCAACTTCATCGGCAAATAAATACATATCTCCCTCATACAATTCGCCGTCGATGTAGAGCTCAAGGTGCCCGTTAATGTCATCAGGGACACCGTTGATTATGACTGTGCGGTTGTTGCTTGTGATTTCACTTGGAAACTCGATGTCGAGATTCAGGTCGGGAGAGGTTCCCCTTACAACCAAACTGTGGTAGTTGGAGACAGAACCACCGTATTTGACATCAATATAATACTGGCCGACTGCCAGTTGAGGCAATGTGACGGTTACGGTGCCGTTGGCAACGGCATTGTAGATTTCCTCTTCATAGTCACAGACATATTGTTCATAATTTTCATCGACAAAGTGGCCGGTTATGGACCTGACGGTGACGGTGAGGTTATCGCTGCCGTCGCCAGACAATACCACATTGATTGTGTTGGTTGCATTGGCATAGACATTTTGATCATAGACTATGTCTGGAATAATCTCAATGCATGGTTCGTTTTCATCAAACCAGTCCTTGTAATCGTCACCGTCATAGACAACACTAATGTCATGATCGCCCATTCCCAGTTCGGTCAGGACATGGCTTGCACTGCCGTTTAAAAGCGGCACGCTGGCAATGAGCTCATATTCATACTTCCCTAAGGTTTCGTTCCATTTCTTAAGGGATATCACTAGATTGCCTGTGGCATCTGAAGGCAATGCGATTGAAATCGCATCCTCCTCGTTTGCATATCTCATTGTGTAGTAGACAGTCATTCTTGGCCTGACGTCAACATGTATCACAACGGATTTGTCAGGAAGTTTTGAGTCTGTATAAGTGAAATTGATTTCATTATCGCCCAAAGCGAAACCTGAGAGGACCACAGATGTCCTATATTCCTCATCACTCTCATTGGCAATAATCCTTTTGGTGACTGTCCTGCCATTATATGTGATCATCACCTCGCCATCAGCGCCGTAGGGATAATTGATCATGAATGTGGCATTGGAATCCGGATACAAATAGTCAAAGTCATAGGATACGGAAAAGGGATAGGATAAATTGAATTTGCCTTCAAAAGGCTTCTTCAGTTCATAGTTGCCCGTGAATGTTATCTTATAGGTGTGGGTGGCGTATTTCAAACTGGACAGTCCGACATCGTATCGCAGACCCTCGCCGTCATTTTCAAAGTAGTCCGTTGAGATGTTGCAGAAGGAAACATTGTCAATGAACACTTCAATTGTGCCGTTTACGCTGTCTTCAATATAAATAGGAAATGACCCGTAGGTAATTTCATCATTAATGTAGGCTTTCATGAAGTGATAGTTCATGGTTCCGTATTTAACAAATGGCTTGTAGTTGTCATCGCCGGTGTAGGAAACCGACATGTTGTAACGGCCGAAATCAAGATTCAAATCCTTGATGAATATTGAATTTCCGCCAGTCGAATCAATCCATGTCTCTCCCGTATCATCCCAGTGCCCCCAGGTGGCCGGAATGACCTCATCGTTATAGATGACCGTTTCTGTTTCATCATCGTTGATGATTTTAACTGTCACGTTGCCTGTAATGCCCGATTCATAGATGTCCACATTTATTGAAGACTCATCATCATCAACACCGACATCCTCGGGAATATAGACATAATTATCCGTTTCGTTTCTTTCATCTTCAGGCCCACCGCCGGAATCATCACCAGCGATGACCTCCATGTCATCCGCTTGAGACACTGCGTCTCCAGCATCGTCATTAACTGCAAGCGCGTCTGCATCCTGCGATGCGCTGGCAGCACCAATTGTTAGTATGGCCAGCAGCAAGCCGACCACAATCAGATATTTGACTTTCATAATATCACATAAATTCAACTTGAATATAATTTACTATTAGTGATGTAAAGTATTTATAACCTACGATTTGAATCGAATGTTTTACAGGCCAATCGCTTAAAAAATGTATTTGCTAGTATTGAATTTTGAATAATGATTTACAAATGATTAATTTTTACTGAAAAAAAGAAATATATAAACAAATTATGAAATTCATTCATTTTTTTAAATTTTTATATGATTTTTTTTAATATTCAATCGGGACTCCCTGAAAATGTTATGCCCTTTTGCAGATTGTCTTCAAAATCCGAAGTGATTATTCACAGGAATGCAAAAACATTGTTGGCAAACACATTAAAATAGAACAATATTGTGTGTGAAAGTCACAGACAAGCGGGACATAAACGCCTAAAACATGGTTACTAAACCGAGCAAAGTTGTGTCAAAAACATTGTTAGCAAACGCAACAATCTTGTGTACAAAAAGTAATCATATGCCACCATTCATATAGAATCACCAACAAAAATAATCCCGGTGACAACATGAGCTCTCCATTGAACTTCAAATATCTTGATGATCTCATCCGCAGCGGATGCGACAGAATCGTCCTTGAATCGGACATCGCCCTTGAAGACGGCGAGGAGTCCGAATACATTGACGGAATCGAATTGGTGTCAAATGACATC
>CACWUH010000118.1 GCA_902764015.1 uncultured Methanobrevibacter sp.
TGTGGCGACGGTCGGAAGGCTTCCGAGGATTGTCGAAACGGATAAGTTTGACATTAACATGATTTAAAGCCTGATTGATTTTATAATTTTGGTAATATATTTTTGAATGCAATATTTAAATATGATAATAAATAATATTATTGTATATAATCAAGGAGTTAATTTTTAACTAAATAGGATTAGTTAAATAAGGGTTAGATATCTATGTATAAAGACGAAATGATACAATTACACCAATTTTTAGTATATGTTTTGAAATATTTAGCAGAAGACGACCAGATAAAAAATGACTGCAGTGAATATATCACCCTCAAGATAAGCCCTCATCATATCCACAAGACAAAGGCCGAGCACAAGCATGCCATATTTGTATTGTGCAAGATAATTTCTGAAATCATCGCCGAAAGGGAAGACAACCCTATCCCTGAAAATGTCCGCAACTCACTTTCAGACCTTGTGAGAAGGTCCAAAGCTGAACTTCATGCGGAATAACCCATCTCTTTTTTTTCATTTTTAGCAAATTGTAAATAACATTTAAATACAATAGTCTATTAATTATGTTTAATAATTAAAAATTAACACGTGTGATATTTTGAAGTCTTTTGAATTTTTATCAAAAAAGAGAGAAGAGAAGCCTAGAGAATGCGGAATCACTATGGTGCTTGACAAGGGACTTGGATTGGAAACCGCACAAAGCCTGATGGACATATCCGGCGAGTACGTCGACTATCTGAAGTTCGGATGGGGAACGTCCATCGTCCATGAGCAGGACATCATAAAATCAAAGGTCGAGATGTATAAGGCACATGACATAACCCCGTACACCGGAGGAACGCTTTTTGAACTGGCATACATGCAGGACAAGCTGGAGGATTTCTTCGCCGAAGCCCATAATCTGGGTTTTCCGGCAATAGAGATATCCGACGGCTCCACAAGTATCTCCCATGATGAGAAGGTTGAATGCATCGAAAAGGCAAAAGCCGAAGGATTTGAAGTGCTTTCCGAAGTGGGAAAGAAGGACCCGAATCTTGATAAGGAGCTCACTTTGGATGAGCGCATTGGATACATGCAGGACGAACTGGATGCAGGATCATCTCTTGTCATCGTTGAGGCAAGGGAAGGCGGAAAGAACATCGGAATATTCGACAAGTCCGGCCAGGCAAAGGAGGATGAAATCGACTATATCCTGGACAATTTCGACGGCAATAAAATCCTCTGGGAAGCCCCGAACAAGGACCAGCAGGTGTTTTTCATCCTGAAACTGGGAAATACAGTTAACCTCGGAAACATATCAAGCGATGACATAACCTCCCTTGAAACCCTGAGAAGGGGCCTGAGGGGAGACACATTGGGAAAGCTTTAAGGGTTGTATTGAATTGACAGGCAGAAGAACAATTGATGATATCAACAGAAAGGTGGAAAAGGGCGAAGCCAACATCTACACAGCAGAGGAGTTCAAGAAACTCATAAAAAACGACGATGCACCGAGCTTTGATGAGGTAGATGTGGTCACCTGCGCAACATGCGGAGTCATGAGCGGAACTGCGGCGATACTCAACTTCATAGTCTCTGATCCTGGAGTCTTCATAAGGGCAAAAGAGGTCTATCTCAATGGAGTTCCCGCATATGCCGGGCCATGTCCCAACGAATGGCTTGGATCGGTTGACGTGATACTTCACGGAACCGCACATTCCATACATGACGAGTCATACGGCGGAGGCTTCCTTCTAAAGGAGATACTTGAGGGAAACCCGATTGATGTGAGGGTTGAAAGCGCCGAAGGAAAGACTATTGAAAACACGATTACAAAAGACGACATCACGCGTGGACAAATCATAGGAGCCAGAATGGCGTTTAAAAACTACACCGCATTCACCAATCCTGGAGCCGATGAGGTCAACTCCATATTTGCGGCGATACCTCTGGAAGGCAATTTAAGGGGCCTTACCTTTTCAGGCTGCGGAGATTTGAACCCTCTTCAAAATGACATCCCACACAATGTGATTAAAGAGGGAAGAAGGGTACTCCTCAACGGTGCAGTTGGATATGTCCTGGGAGACGGTACAAGGTCAAGCCCTGAAAAGCCTAACCTGATGCTTTCAGCAGACCTCTGCGAAATGGATCCGTATTACCTTGGAGGATTCAAGACATCCCAGGGAGGCGAGGTGTATGACACCGTGGCGATACCGATACCGGTTCTCACAGAAGAGATATACAATAACCTGATGATTACAGATGATATGATTGACCTGCCGGTGGCAGACATCAGGGGACGACACCTGCCGCTTGCAAGCACAGACTACGACAAGATGTGGACCGGCCATGACCTGAGGCCAAAATATGATGATGGGAAATGTTCAAGCTGCGATTCATGTATTGTGGAGGAGGTTTGCCCTACAAACGCATTCACAGCCAAAAGGCTCAATCTCGCCTACTGCTTCGGCTGTGGAATGTGCGCCGCCTACTGCAGGCACGATGCCTTTGACATGAACACCGGAAGCGTTGATTTGAACATAAATGATGAGAATGTCAACGTTCCTATAATACTGAGGCAGTCAGACAGGCTGAGGGCCAATAAATTATCATTGAAGTTAAAGCAAATGATTGAAAAAAGAGAGTTTATACTATGACCACTCAAAGAATAGAAGATTCCCCGATTGATTTTGCCGAAAAGATCATCAGGGACGTCAAAAACTCAAAGGAGGACGGCGTGCTCAAGTGCGTGCAGTGCGGAATGTGCACATCCACATGTCCCGCCGCAAGGCACTCCGACTACAATCCCCGTGACATCATAGAAAGAGTTCTTGAAGGCGATGAGACAATCATAGCCGACGACAATATCTGGAACTGCTTTTACTGCTACACCTGCCACAGCGTTTGTCCTGTGGGAAACAGCGTGTGTGAGGTAAACCAGATTCTCAAACAGATTGCCATAGAAAACGAAATGGGATATGATAAGCTCTATGAGTACATGGGCTTTGCCGACTCATACTTCACGGCCGCAATCGGCGCGATACCCGAGAGGTTTTTTGCAGACATCGACCGTGACGTTCCGGGCTGGTGGGACTTCAGGCAGAACCTGGAGGAGATAAGAAACGAACTGGAGCTGGACCCGCCCTTGATGCCTTCAAGGGAAGTCATCGACGAGGTGAGCACAATACTGACGATTACAGGATTCAAGGACAAGATTGAAAGGATAAGGCAAACGGAGGAGGATAGCGATGAAGAACGTACCGACTGAGGACATCCTTCTGTTTCGAAGCTGCCTTGTAAGCGTGGAGTATCCGGGCGTCGAAGCATCCACAAAATTCGTCTTCGACAAGCTTGGAGTGGACTATGCGATTTCCGAAAAGCAGACATGCTGCACTGGACTCGGACATTATTCGGACGTGTTTTCACAGATTGACACGACTGCAATCGGGGCAAGGAACTTCAGGATTGCCCGTGAAATCGGCAGGCCGAACCTTGTTATGATGTGTGCCACATGCTATGCAATCAACAAGAAGTCAGTGAAGCTTTTAAACAAAAAGGATGACCTTAGAGATCACATTAATGAATTATTCGATGAAAACGGCCTCAGCCATCTCAGATACGAAAAGGATGACCTGCTGCCGACAGAAAACATATTCCATGTTGTGGACATACTGTATGCCAAAAAGGAT
>CACWUH010000119.1 GCA_902764015.1 uncultured Methanobrevibacter sp.
CGCGATTGTTGTTCTTGGGGATGATTGCCAAATCTCAAACTCATCATTCATTAACAACACTGCTGAGTATGGTGGTGCCATATTCTGGCAAGGCGATAACGGAATAGTCTATAATTCTTTATTTGAAGATAATCGGGCATCTGTTAGTGGAGGTGCCATTTATTGGGCTGGTGACAGTGGAAATATTATATGGGCCAAATTCATGAACAATTCTCCAAACAATGTTTACCCAAGAGATGTAAACATCATTAAACGAAATGTTGCTTTGACATATTTCAACTCCTCTTTTGAGTATGGCGGTCCAAACAATATTTCTGTAGTCTTTGATATTGAGGATGATGCTCCAATCAATAACAATAAGCCAATAACATTTAGAGTGTTTAATGACCAAAGGAGTGAAACATTCATAGTCAATATAAATGATAAGGCAGCATCAATTTCCGATAAGTTGTCCAACTTCAGTCCGGGAATCTGGAGTGTGGAGGTGGAATTCACAGGCGATGACAATTATTGTCCAAATGCCACATCGTTTACATTCAGGATAGATCTGGCCACTCCTGACTTGACAGTCAGCGTTGGCAACATTACCTACGGTGAAGATGCCGCTGTTGCTTTAACTACAAATGTGGAGGGTACTGCCAAAATCAAGGTTGGCAAATTCAATACATCTATTGCTCTTTCAGATGCTGAAATAATCTACATACCGAATCTGGACGCTAGCGATGATTTATATGAAGTTGAAATTGAATTCATTGTAAGTGATGCAAACTACAGAAACTTAAACAAATCTGCATTCTTTAAGGTTTCAAAGGCAAATCCTGCTTTCGATATTGATGTTGATGATATAGAATTCAATCAATGTTTGAATATTGAGGTAAGGTTTAGGGAAGATATTACAGGATATGCCAACATTACTCTGTCCGGCGCAAACGGGTATGAACTTAAGTTGTTTGATGTATCCGTCAATAATGGCATATTCACTCGGGAGGTGTCCGATTTAAACGCATCCGATTATACGATAACATTTGAATATGGCGGAAACGGCAATTACAACTCAACTGTCGCATATGAGACATTCAAGGTGTTTAAAGCCAATCCGACAGGTGCTGTTGAGGTGGTCAATGCAACATTTGGCAAAACTGCCACAATAACAGTCAACATTGGTGCTGAAGGCAATGTGACAATCTATATAGTGTCTGTAAGGACCTATGATAATATTTTGATTGAAAACAATCGTGTCGTTCAAGGCGTTGACGATATCGACGCCGGAACTTATGACGTTAAGGTGACATATAACGGCAATGGCAATTACAACAATAAGACGTATGATGCCAAATTGACCATATCAAAGGCTTCAAGCAGCGTCATTGCCAATGTCAGCGACATTACCTACATGGAAAATGCAATCGTCAATGTCAATGCAAGCCTTGATGGAAAAGTGAATGTAAAAATCGGCAATGATTATATTGAAAATGCCAATGTCTCATCTGGTGAGGTAAAATCAATCGATTTCGCCAATGTTCCTGCCGGAAAACACAATGTGTCTGTAGTTTTCACTCCAAACGACGATAACTATGATGAATCATCATGCAACGCTTCCTTTACGGTGTTTAAGAAATCAACAAGTGTAAAACTGGATGTTGAAGATTCCGTTTATGGCAGAGAGGTCATTGTCAATGTGACTGCAAGCGAAAACGGAAGAATAACGGTTGTCGCTGGCAGCGTCAGCAGGGAAATGGATGTATCTGCAAATACATTGACCCCAGTCAATCTGGGCATTATGGCTGCGGAGTCATATGATGTGACTGCAACCCTTGATGCAGGCGATAATTATGAGATGGGCAGTGATGCTGACAATATTGTCGTTTCACCTGCAGATGCGAAAATAACTGCTGTTCAGACCTTCGATAATGTCTACGGCGCAGATTCCATAATCAAGGTGGAAACTGATGTTTGTGGCACTTTAATCGTTCAGACTTCAAAGGGCGAAAGGAGATTCAGTATCGGTGCAGATGAATTGACTCCAATCAATCTGGGAATTCTTGATGCGGTTTTCCAGAATATTGAAATCACATTGGATGCTGGAAGCAACTATACTCGACCAACGGCGAATACCAATCTGACAGTCACACCTAAAGCCACAACAACTTCTGTAACTGTTAAGGATAGTGTTTATGGTGATGATATAATAGTCAATGTTTCCGCAAGTGAAAATGGAAGAATTACGGTTCAATTAGGTGACAATCTAAATTATGCTGATGTTTTGGCAAATGAAATCGTTCAGGTCAACATGGGAATTGCCGATGTCGAATCGTATGTTGTCAATATCACATTCGACGGAGGCAGCAACTTCATCAAATCCTATGATAATGCATCCGTTACAGTCACCCCTAAAAAAAGCAATGTAAGGCTATATGTAATGGAATATGATGCCTCCAAGCCTGTAATAGTCAATGTCACAACAGATGCGGACGGCAAAATAACGCTCAAATGCGGCAACATTACCAAAATAGGAGATGTCAGCGCAAATGAAATCGCTTCATTTGATTTGGGCATTCTTGAAATTGGATCATATGTGGTAAATGCCACTTTGACAACCGGAAGCAATTATATCGGTAGCAATGATTCTGCAGAGTTCAAGGTTCTCTCAAAAATCAGTGATGACGATATAAAAATTTCTGTTCCGGAAATCAAGGCCGGCCAGGAAAGCAGCATTCCAATTACCTTGCCAAGCGATGCAACGGGCACTGTCACATTGAAAATCGCCGGCGAAAGCTATGATTTCGATGTAACTAATGGGGTGGCCAACATAAAAGTCCCTAAATTGTCTGGAGGAGCTTATGATTATATCATATCATATTCTGGTGATGATAAATATTCATCATTCACCAAAAGCTATCATATGAGTGTAACAAGCATTGTTCCAACAACAATATCTGCTTCTGGCGTATCAACAGTGTATAATGGTGGCAAATACTTGGTTGCAACCCTGAAGGATGAGAAAGGAAATGCATTGAGTGGCGTTTCACTATCCGTCAATCTCAATGGGGCCAAGTATTTAAAAACCGACCGTTATGGTCAGGTTAAGCTCACAACCAATGGTTTGGCTCCTAGAACATATACTGTAACAATAACATTTGCCGGAAATGGCAATTATGCCAAATCAACCAGAACGGTTAAGGTCACTGTCAAAAAGGCAACTCCAAAATTAACAGCCGGCAAAAAGACATTTAAGGCCAAGGTCAAAACCAAAAAATACACAGTCACCTTGAAGGACAATCAAAACAAGGTCATGAAAAATGTCAAGATTAGCATAAAGGTCAAGGGCAAGACATACACTGCCAAAACCAATGCTAAAGGCAAAGCCACCTTTAAGATTAAAAACTTAAAGAAAAAAGGCAAATATTCTGCTGCCGTCACATTCAAAGGAAACTCCAATTACAATAAGGTGACAAAAAAAGTAAAAATAACTGTCAAGTAATTGCTGGGCAATTACTTGCTTTTCTTATTTTAGTTTAAAATGGGAAATAGTTTCTCCAGATTGCAAAGGCCATGTAGACAACAAACAATGACACCAGAATGGCTCCTTCCTTCTTGTCGTATTTGTCCTGGGTCTTGCCGAATATGAAGCATAATATTGTAACGAATATCATGAACAGGACATCTATGAGCAGGCT
>CACWUH010000120.1 GCA_902764015.1 uncultured Methanobrevibacter sp.
CTAAAGAAATTAGAACTCCTTAAGAAGGTGTAAAAGCATGAGAACTTGTTCATTCTGTAATAAAGAAATAGAAGAAGGTACAGGAAAAATGTACGTTAAGAGAGACGGTTCAATTTATTTCTTTTGTAGCAGCAAATGTGAAAAAAATATGATCAAACTCGGAAGAGTTCCAAGAAAGGTTAAATGGGTTAAACAATGATTCAAAAAAGTTTTGTAATGATGAAACCAGACGCTGTTCAAAGACGTCTCATGGGTAAGATATTATCCCGTTTTGAAGATAAGGGTCTTCAAATCGTAGCATGTAAGTTAATTCAAATTGATGAAGATTTAGCAAAGACTCATTATGGAGAACACGCTGAAAAACCATTTTTCCCAAGTTTAGTTGAGTACATTACTTCTTCACCATGCCTTGCAATGGTAATTCAAGGAGAAGAAGCTATTACCACTATCAGAAAAATCGTTGGAGCAACCAATCCTTTAGAAGCAGACCTTGGAACTATCAGAGGCGACTTCGGTATGGATACCGGTAGAAACATTATCCATGCATCAGACGCTCCTGAATCTGCTGAAAGAGAAATTGGCCTTTTCTTTAATGAAGATGAAATTTGCGATTATCAAATTGTCGATAATGATTTAATTTATGAATAGATTTAGATATTGAAAGTTTTATTATCAAAGAAGATATTATGAAAATCAGATCCCCAATTGTATCAGTTTTAGGGCATGTAGACCATGGAAAAACTACATTATTAGATTATATTAGGGGTAGTGCCATTGCTGATAAGGAAGCAGGAGGCATTACACAACACATAGGTGCTACAGAAATTCCAAATGATACTATTGAAGAAATCTGTGGAAATTTTATATCACGATTAACTATCAAAGATTTAATACCTGGACTGTTCTTCATTGATACTCCAGGTCACGCCGCATTCACAAGCTTAAGAAAACGTGGCGGTGCCTTAGCGGATTTAGCTGTTTTAATTCTTGATATCAATGAAGGCTTCAAGCCGCAAACCTATGAAGCGATAAATATTCTTAAGATGTATAAGACTCCTTTCATTGTTGTTGCAAATAAGATCGATATGATTTTCGGTTGGGAAACACATGAAGGCGCTTCTTTTAAGGAATCTTTTAATCAACAAGCTCCAAGCGTACAACAGGCCTTGGATACTAAAGTTTATGAAATTGTTGGTACTCTTCACAAGGAGGGATTCCAGTCCGAAAGATTCGATAGAATCAGTAATTTCGCTTCACAAATCAGCATTATTCCAATCAGTGCCAGATCAGGTGAAGGAATTATTGAAGTCTTGGCCATGCTTTTAGGTCTTGCTCAGGAATATCTGACAGAACAGCTTGAAATCAATGAGGATGCTCCTGCTAAAGGAACAGTATTGGAAATCAAGGAAGAAGTCGGATTAGGTCTTACAATTGATAGTATTATTTATGATGGCGTTTTGCGAACTAATGACGAGATAGCTTTGATGACCTCTTCAAATGAGGTTTTGACAACCAAAATCAGGTCTATCCTAAGACCGCTTCCGCTTGAGGAAATGAGGGATTCCAAAAAGAAATTCCAGAAATTCGATGAAGTTGTTGCGGCTGCAGGTATTAAAATTGCCGCTCCTAATTTGGATGATGTCATTTCAGGTTCTCCATTAAGAGTATTGAATGATGAGGAGGACGTGGAAGAGGAAATCCTAAAGGAAATTGAGGACATTACAATCAGCACTGATGATGAAGGTGTTCTGGTTAAGGCCGATACGTTAGGTTCCCTTGAAGCTATTGTCAAATTGCTTAAGGAATTGGACATTCCTATTCGTGAAGCGGACATCGGTGATGTAAATCGTAGAGATATAATCAATTCATCTATTGCCTTAAATGAAGATGATGCACATGGAGCAATCATCGCTTTTAATGTAAGTGTCAATCCCAACTCTCAGGATGATTTGGAAAATTCGGAAGTCAAACTGTTCAAGGGTGATGTAATATATCAAATCATTGAGGATTATGAAGCATGGATTGACGAAATGGAACAGGCAAAGAAAAAGGCGTTTTATGATGCAATCATCAAGCCTGCAAAATTCATGTCCTTGCCTAAACTAGTCTTCCGTCAAAGCAAGCCTGCCATTATTGGAATCGAATCCATTAGCGGCACAGTCAAACAGGGTCAAACATTAATCAATAAGAATGGTGAATATGTTGGCGTTATAGCCAGTATGGAAGATAAGGGCGAAACATTGCCTTCCATCCCTAGAGGCCAAAGGGTCGCTATGGCAATCAAGGATGCCATTGTTGGAAAGCATTTCGATGAAGGGGATGAATTGTATGTTGATGTTCCCGAAAAGCATTATAAGTTCATTGAAAGGGAATTTAAGGATAAATTAACAGAAGATGAATTTGAAACTTTATATGAATTCGTAGAAATCAAACGTAAACAAGATCCAGATTGGGGTAAATTTGGTCTTTTTGAATAATAAATTTAATTGTTATAAAAATTATGGAGGAATACCATGGCATTCAAAATTGTTGTGTCTCAAAAAGCTGAAACTCATCAGATGGAAGTCGAAGATACCAAAGCACTTAACGGATTGGTCATCGGCGATGAATTTGATGGTGCTATTGTTGGTTTAGATGGTTACACTTTAAAAATAACTGGTGGTAGTGACAAAAACGGTTTCACCATGAAAAAAGATGTTTCAGGTACCAGAAGAATAAAAAGTTTATTGACTGGAGGTACAGGTTACCATCCTAAAGCAGATGGTGTCAAAAGAAGAAAAACCGTTAGAGGAAACACTATTGCTGATGATATAGTACAAATCAACACTGTAGTTACTGAAGCTGGAAGCAAATCAATAGCTGAAATTCTTGGTGCTGGTGAAGAAGAGGAAGAATAGTTCTACTATTTTTCTCATTACTTTAACTTAAAACAAAAAGGTGGTTATCTGTGAACGTACAGTCAGATGTTAACATAGGTTTAGTTGGTCACGTAGACCATGGTAAGACCACTCTTACCAAAGCATTATCAGGTGTATGGACTGACACTCACAGTGAGGAAACAAAAAGAGGTATTTCAATTCGTTTGGGCTATGCGGACATTGAATTTAAGAAATGTCCAAAATGTGATGAGCCTGAATGCTACACTACTTCTGACAAATGTGAAATCTGTGGGAGTGAAACTGAATTAATAAGAAAAGTATCTTTTGTTGATGCTCCAGGTCACGAAACTCTTATGGCAACTATGTTATCTGGTGCTGCAATTATGGATGGTGCA
>CACWUH010000121.1 GCA_902764015.1 uncultured Methanobrevibacter sp.
TATTTCAAACCAAAGTTCTGGCTTGGAATGACCGCTTCGCCTGAAAGAACCGACGGATTCAACATATATGATTTGTTCGACAACAACATCGCCCATGAAATCAGACTGCAGGAGGCCCTTGAGGAGGACCTTCTCTGCCCGTTTCATTATTTCGGAATCTCGGATGTGGAGTTTGAGGACTCCACAATCGATGACGACTTTACTGACTTCAACCTTCTGGCTTCAGACGAGCGTGTAACCCACCTGATTGAAAAGTCAGAGTTCTACGGATATTCCGGTGACAGGAGAAAGGCACTTGTGTTCTGCTCAAGAAAAAGGGAAGCCCAACTCCTCTCAAAAGAGTTCAACAGGCGAGGCTACAAATCGGTTTTCCTTACAGGCGACGACTCACAGGAAAAGAGACTTGAGGCAATAGACCGCCTTACAAACGACGACAACCCGGATAAAATTGAATTCATCTTCACCGTAGACATATTCAACGAGGGTGTGGACATCCCCGAAATCAACCAGGTTCTCCTCGTAAGGCCGACAGAATCCCCAATCATATTCATCCAGCAGCTTGGAAGGGGACTTAGGAAATACAAAAGCAAGGAATTCGTCGTCATCCTAGATTTCATCGGAAACTACAAAAACAACTTCATGATTCCGATTGCCCTTTCGGGAGACCGCTCCTATGACAAGGACAACATCCGAAAGTACCTGATGGAGGGAAACAAGATCATTCCCGGTGCATCCTCAATCAACTTCGACGAGATATCAAAGAGGCGCATATACGAGTCGATAAACAACACCTCCTTTTCAAGAATTGCTCTATTTAAGGAAAAGTACAATAACCTCAAGTTCAAGCTCGGAAGGATTCCTATGCTTTGTGACTTTTTCGAAAACGGAGACATGGATGCCCTGTTAATCCTCAACCACAACTCCTTCGGCTGCTATCTTGACTTCCTCACAAAGGTCGAGGACGACTTCACAAATCCTTTAAGCGAAGACGAGGCCAACTCGCTTAAGTTCATCTCCAAAAACCTTGCCGACGGAAAGAGGCCCCATGAGATTCTCATTCTCAAGTGCCTGGCGCTCAACAAATCCTTCAAAGAAGATAAAATATCCGACTTATTAAATGACATGTATGGCCTGAAGGATCAATCTAAATCAATCGAAAGTGCAATCAGATTGCTTCAACTGGATTTTTTTACAGACAATGAGAAGGCAAGGTACATGCACACATCATTTTTCAACCAAAACTATCAGATTTCAGAGGACTTCGCAGCATGCATTGAAAATCCAACATACCGCAGTCACCTCGATGACGTACTGGATTTTGCCCTCATGAGATATGAGCATATCTATAAATCCGGAAGCGAGCTGAAGCTTTATGAGAAATACTCGAGAAAGGATGTCTGCAGGCTTTTGAACTGGCCTCATGACGATTCATCGACAATGTACGGCTACCGGGTAAAGCACAACACCTGCCCGATTTTCGTAACTTATGAGAAAAACGAGGACATATCCGAATCGACCAAATACGAGGACCGGTTCATCACAAAGGAAACGTTTTCCTGGATGACCAGATCAAGGGTCCGCCTCACATCAAAGGAGGCACAGGCCATAATAAATCATGACCAGACAGACCTTGGAATGTATCTTTTCGTCAAAAAGTCCGACGATGAGGGAAAGGACTTCTACTACGTGGGTGAGGTGGAGCCGATAGGCCAGCGCGAAACCACAATCAATGACAACAGGGGCAATGAGCTTCCAATAGTCAATTTCAGGTTAAAACTTGAAACGCCGGTCAAGGACGAGCTCTATTCATATTTCACAAACGACTAGCATCATTTATGCAAAAATATTCTCTAAATCTACTTATTTTAAAAAAGGATCCATGATAAGTTCACCGACTTTTTTTCCAAATCATAATTCAACATGATGGCATAATTATTGCTATAACTTCGTAAAATTGCATTTAACTTGTAATATTGCTTTTATTTAACAGATAAATTTTATATGCTTTTTTGATTAAAGTATTAACTAAAAACATGTTTGATTTTCTAATTTAGCTAGCTAAAAAAATAAATTGGTGGTTAAGCATGAGTCGAGAAATTCATGATATATTTGATGTAATTTTGAAAATAATCGCTGTTGTTTATGGCACTATATTTTTAAACTACATTGGTATCGAAGGAGAAGTTGAAGAGATATTAAACATTGAATTCACAACATTGGCTGGCAGTAAGTTGTATTTGGATTTCTTGTGCAGGATGAAAAATAATACTCTGCGCCATATCGAGTTTCAATATCCGAGGGCAGGACCTGAGCATTCCCCCAGGTTTTTCAGATATAATATTGTTGCAGAGGCAAGATATCTAACAATAACCGAAACAACAGTATTCAATTTCACCCAGGGGTTGGGGAATGAAAAAACTCAAGCTATGGGGGAATCGAAGTCTTTCCATCCTCACCATTTCAATTTGGGGGATGTTGACTTTGAAAAGTATATGGAAAATATTAATATGAAAGTAAAATCAAATACAAAATTAACTCACTTTGAAGAAATTACATTGCAGCTGATGGCGCTCAATTATGACTTCACGATAAGCGGACAATACTTAAGAATGTATCAAAGCTTATTGAAAATAGGGAATTATTTGATGAAAGCAAGTTTGAATTCGTTCAGGCGGTTGTAGAACGAAATCAGCAATCTGCTTAGTGAAGATGAACAAAAGGAAATTAAGGGGGAAAGTGAAATGACTCCAAAGGCTATGGCTGTGGTTACCCAGGCAATCAATGAGGTTAATCAGAAGGTTTTGGCTGAAACTCGCGAAGATGCATTTAATGAAGGCAGGACAAAAACTTTAAAACAGGTTGCTAAAAATCTAAGGGATGAAATTGACCTTGATGTGTTGTCCAAAGCCACTGGTTTAACAGTTGATGAAATTAAAAAATTATAGGTTGACAATATCTATTCCGGATGAATTATTTCATCCGTTTCAATTGTGAAATTCGTCCCTAACCTTCAAGAGGTCGGGGCATTCCTTCACTTTCAGGATAAATAATATTCAATCGGCTTATTGGTTGTGCTCATTATGGGATTTAGAAACAAGCTCAAAAACATGTTTGACAATAAAAAAGAGGATGCGCCTCAATCTTTCAGTCCGGAGACTGATAAGGTCGATTCAACCGGCAGATTATCAGGTAATGAAACATCCGATGAAGCAGGCAGTGCGGAGCTCTCCAACACATTATGCTTCAGATATCTCTACCATCTAATCAAAATG
>CACWUH010000122.1 GCA_902764015.1 uncultured Methanobrevibacter sp.
ATAAATATATAAAAAAATAAAAATTATTATGGTAGATAAAAATTTCTACCATATAGTTATAACTATTTTGGTGTTTTAAAATGAATAAAAAGATAGGTATTATATTTGCTTTGGTAGTAGTAGCTTTTTTAGTTATGGGTACCGCAAGCGCTGGTTTATTTGACTTTTTGGGAGGAGATAGTGCATCAGGCAATGCCACAGCTAATGATGAAAGCACTTTCATCGTTGGATTCGATGCAGAATTCCCACCATACGGATATAAGGACGACAGTGGAAACTACACTGGTTTCGACTTGGATTTAGCAAAAGAAGTTTGTGAAAGAAACAATTGGACATTCCAAGCACAACCAATCGATTGGGATGCTAAAGATGCTGAATTAGATTCCGGTTCTATTGACTGTATCTGGAACGGATTCACTATTGACGGAAGGGAAAACGACTACTTATGGTCTGACCCATACTTCGACAACAAACAAGTATTCATTGTTAAAAATGGCTCAGGCATTTCATCAATCGATGATTTATCTGGAAAAACCGTAGAAACACAAAAAGACTCTTCTGCATTAGCAGCACTTCAAGGTGACAACAAGACTATTGCAGACAAATTTGGAACATTAAATCAAGTAGCTGATTATAACACTGCATTAATGGATTTAGAATCCGGTGCATGTGATGCTGTAGCTATGGATATTGGTGTTGCAGAGTACGATATCAAAAACAAAAACGCCACCGATACTTTCTCAATATTAGACCAATACATTACTACCGAGAAATATGGTGTCGGATTCAAGAAAGGAAACACTGATTTAAAAGATCAAGTACAAAAAACTCTTGATGAAATGTTTGCAGATGGTACTGTTGCAAAAATCGCTCAAAAATACGGTATTTCTGAAGATGCATTAATCCATAAATAAACTAGTTAGTTGAAAGGGAGAATGAGTAATGATATTGGGTAATGTTATTTCACAATTACTTGGAGGTATGGTTACCTCAATTGAGATATTCTTACTTACTCTTTTATTCTCTCTTCCTTTAGGCTTAGCAATTGCCGGGGGAAGAATGAGTAAATTTTCACCTTTAAGGTGGCTGATGAAGATATATATCTCAATCATGAGGGGTACACCATTAATGTTACAGTTGATTGTGGTATTTTTCGCACCATACTATGTATTCGGTATGAGCCTATCGCCGGATTATAGATTCGTTGCAGTTATCATTGCATTTACTATGAATTATGCAGCTTACTTTGCTGAAATTTATAGAGGGGGAATCGAATCTATCAACAGCGGCCAATATGAGGCTGCCCAGGTGCTCGGTTATTCTAAACTGGAAACATTCTTCATAATCATAATGCCTCAGGTTGTTAAGGTAATTCTTCCTTCTGTAACTAATGAAGTAATCACGCTTGTAAAGGACACTTCACTGTCATTTGTAATTGCAATTCCTGAAATGTTCACTGTAGCCAAGCAGATTGCAGCTGCCGACGCTTCAATTGCAGCATTGCTTGTAGCGGGCATATTCTATTATGTGTTCAATATTATAGTTGCATTTGCAATGGAACGCTTAGAAAAAAGATTGGATTATTATGAATAGGTGATAAAATGAGTTTGCTTGAAGTTAAAAATCTCAAAAAAAGTTTCGATGATAATGTGGTCTTGAAGGATATCTCTCTAAGTGTTGAAAAAGGTGAAGTTTTAGCCATTATCGGGCCATCAGGTTCGGGAAAATCCACACTGCTTCGATGCATAACCGATCTTGAAACCGAAGACAGCGGAGAAATCAATTTCGATGGAACCTTCGGGCTGGTATTCCAGAACTTTAACCTGTTCCCGCATCACTCTGTGATGAAAAACATTACCAATGCGCCAATACGCGTTCAGAAACGAGATAAGAAGGAAGTCTTTGTCCATGCAAGGGACTTGCTCAAAAAGATGGGTCTTGAAGATAAGGAAGACGCATATCCATGCGAACTGTCAGGCGGTCAGCAGCAGCGTGTTTCAATCGCCCGTGCACTTGCGATGAATCCGGATATCCTGTTCTTTGACGAGCCGACCTCAGCGCTTGACCCTGAACTGACTGGTGAAATCCTCACTGTCATCAAGGAGCTTGCAGCCGAGCATATGACAATGGTGATTGTAACCCACGAAATGGCCTTCGCACGCAATGTCGCCGATACCATAATATTCATGGACGGCGGAGTAATTGTAGAGGAAGGCAGTCCTGATGAAGTATTTTCATCCGACAATCAGAGGATGAAAGATTTCTTAGGCAAATTTTATGATTAAATCTTTAATCATTTTCTATTTTTTCCTATTTTTGAACCTTTTGAATAATTGAATACAGGTTAATGTAAACTAATAGTTTTTCCATTAAATACATGTTTAATTAATCATCAATTAAATTATCTTATTTTAATAAATCATTTTCAACACTTGCATGCATTGACATGTGGATGAACAGTTAAAATTTGTGGCATTTCAACTAAAACATTGCCGTAGGGATAATTATATTTAATATGGTATACAAATTATGATTAACCAATGAATTGCTATGAGGTGATAGTTAATGCGTTGTCCCAAGTGTAATAGTGAAAATAATGATTCTGCAAAATTCTGTAAAAAATGTGGAACTCCATTGAAAAAGGAAATTAATCATGAGAATATGATTAATTCGATGAATAATAAGTCCGGTAAAGATAGCACAACCAAATTCGTCATTGTTGCATTGGTGATTGTTGCAATTGTTCTTGCTGGTGTTTTTGTCTATATTTATGGATTCGGACCAAATCAGAGTAATGATTCACAATCTAAACAGGTTCAAGGTGATGATGACAGCGAACCGGTTCAGGCCGAAAGCTCATCCTCGTCCCAATCATCACAAAGTTCCGCTAAATCCACTTCAATGTCCATTCGAGGGGGAAGCTTCACGACGGGAAGCGAACTGGAGGACAAGACATATGCTTCAATTGATGTAGGTTCACAGCATGCCGGTGAGAAAGTTATACTTCAAATATTCTACTCCCGTGACGGATCCACTCTAAACAACGGTAATATGGTTCCAGTTACAGTGGACTCAAGCGGACATCTTGAAGTGTCCAGTGCCGATGCTTACAAATACTTCCCGGACTATGCTGAAATCAATCTGTTTGACGAATCAGGAAGTAAGCTGCTTGATACAAAAAGCGTAAGCTTAAGTCCGGAAGCAGGTACTCAAACATTTTAATT
>CACWUH010000123.1 GCA_902764015.1 uncultured Methanobrevibacter sp.
GGAAAATGGAGGGGTTGTCCATAACTGGTTTGGATTTACAGATATTTCAGATTCCCGTTTCATTAAAAACAAATCAGAATCTGGAGGTTCCATCGACAATTATCTCGGATGGATTAATGTTAAGGCAACCAGGTTTAAGCGTAACCATGTTAAAAAGTACGGGGGAGCCATTTTCAACGGGGGAATGTTGAACTCCCTTGATGACTGCATCTTTGAAAAAAACCTCGCCCCTTTGAAAGGCGGAGCAATATATGCTACCAAAAGCAGTTCCGCAAATATATCAAATTCAAAATTCGATTCAAATGCTGCCAACGGCAATGGAGGAGTGGGCGGAGCTATTTACAACAATTCACAGGGTGCTGAAAATGATGAGTACGGATCGGATTTGTCCCAATGCGTCTTTTCATATAATTTTGCAACCGAAGACGGTGCGGCCATATTCAACAACGGCAAATTAATCTTAAATGAATGTGAATTTAAGTTTAACGAAACCTCCAATCACGGTAAGGAATTGAAGAATGAAGGCATTTTGAGTGGCCATAAAAGTTAAATATATTTGAATATATTCATAAAATATTATCATGGACTTGCCGATGAACATAGTGATTGGTAACGCGATATCATTGATTGCCGGAATCTTCATTATTCTGAGTATGTGGGTCAATGACGAGAAGCAGGCATACAAATACCAGTTTTTGAATGCGTTTATTTTAATAATATCTTCTGTTTTTTTCTATTCATGGACCGGAGTGGTCACCATGGCCATTGCAGCATCAAGAAATGCCATGGTCTATTATGACAGGCTGACGTTTGTCTGGACAATGTTTTTCATTGCGGTTTCAGTGGTCCTGGGCCTTTCGGTGAATACCTTGGGGCTTGTCGGCTTATTGCCGATCATTGCCA
This sequence comes from uncultured Methanobrevibacter sp., assembly GCA_902764015.1. Lineage (GTDB taxonomy): Archaea > Methanobacteriota > Methanobacteria > Methanobacteriales > Methanobacteriaceae > Methanocatella. The sequence continues at coordinate 904 of CACWUH010000123.1, forward strand.
TAATACAGCTTTCACTGTGCAACTACTATCTAAAGACAATCAAGCCGATAAAGATAAGCTTCATCGTGAACAGCGCAATCTATGTCGTCTATTTCCTTGCAATCTGGGACATATCATCGGCGGGAATCGAAAGCTTCACCGCCCTTGTCGGTCTGGTTTCGCTTTTCAGGCTTTTAAAATCAGAGGCAGCAGGTTCGAATTAGGGTTGCGGTTCAGTTTTTTTTAGGTTCAGGTTAAAATTAAAGAATTAGAGCCCGGAGCTGGATTCGAACCAACACTTTACGATGACTGGTCGCATGCACTAGCCGTTATACTACCCGGGCAAATTAAATGATATTGAATCTTTTGGTTGTATTTGAACAAAATCCTTCGGTTTTGAAACCGGAATTTATGAATCTTGCCAAATATATAAACCCAATTCTATAACATAATCTGTTTTAATACATATATAAATCTTTTAAATCAGTTGGTTTAAATGACTGAAAATTCTTATTTCACTGCATTGATGAAATCCAGAATCTTTTCAACCGTCTGGTTCTGCTGGTCTTCAGGTGTAATGCCTGCCGCATTGTCTCCGGACTGCTTTCCATAATATCCGAATTGTGCATGGTTTCCGCCGTCGATGACAAATTCTGTAAGGTTGCTCATGAGAGGCTTTGCCTCGTCATATGACTTTCTGTTGAGGTTTCCGTCGTTTGATCCATAGATTGAAAGGACAGGTTTTGTAATGTTTTCGGTCGGATATCCCGCAAGCAGTATCAGTCCGTCGCCCTTTCCCGAATGGGCCATGTAGGATGATGCGACAACCCCTCCCAGTGAATGGCCGCATAGGATATAGTTTGAGTAGTTTGTGGTCTCGATTATGTCATCGGCTTCGTTTTCACCGAATAATGCAATGTTGAAGGGCATTTCAACCAGATAGCAGTCAACACCCATTGATGAAAGCTCACAGAGCATCGGCAGATAGGCTGTGTATTCGATTTTTGCTCCCGGATAGAATATCAATGCCGTGTCATTGCCTTTGCCATCTACAAACAGTTCATTGTCTATTTTGGAAACGCTGACGTTAGCGGTTCCGTTAAGACAGTCCGTTGCGGTTTGCTCTGCGGGACTGTAGCTTGTCAGATAATAGATTGAATAGGCCGCAATCACTGCCACGATTATCACAATTGCAATCTTGACTTTCCTGTTCATGGTAATATATTTCTTTCAAAAGAATATATAAATCAAACTTCCGACAGATTTTATCTCATGAAGAAACTTGCGATTTTTGACTTTGACGGAACGCTTTTCGATTCGATTCATGATGTGCTGATTTGCTTTAACGAGGCCCTGGCAATTCACGGATTTGCCCCATTGACTCGAGAGGAACTCATTCCATGTCTGGGAGGAAACATAGATGAGATCGTTTCGCTGGTTTTGATGGATAATGACAGTCCTCAGAATGTCGAAAAGTTCAAAAGGACATATCTTGATTTGTACTATTCATCCGAAAAGGAACTGACAGTGCCCTTTCCAAATGCTCATGTGCTTTTGAGGAAACTGCAGGACGATGGAGTTTTACTGGCCGTCAATTCCAACAGATTGTCCGATTCGCTTCAAGGTTTTGTTGACAGGTTCTTTGCCGATATCGATTTTGTCATGGTTGAGGGGCACAATCTATCAGGCCCGTCAAAGCCCCACCCTTTCGGCGTTGAAAAAATCATGAGAAAGGCTGATGTTGGGCCAGGTGAGGCAATTTATATCGGCGATTCTGCCACTGACATTCTAACTGCAAGAAATGCCGGCATTGACTGTGTTGTCGTCAAATGGGGATACGGCAGCGAAAGCGACTGGAATGATGGCTATATCCTCGAAGCGATTGATGACATGTGCGAAATACCAAAGTATTTCTAATGCGAAGTCCAACCATTAATTATGTTATTTGTAAATTATCCGAAATGTTCAACCTGCAGAAAGGCCAAGAAATGGCTCGAAGAGCACAATATGGAATTTGAATCAAGACATATAATCGATGACAATCCGACCGCTGAGGAACTGCGCCAATGGTGGGAAATATCCGGTCTGCCGCTCAAGAGGTTTTTCAACACAAGCGGAATGAAATACCGTGAGCTGAAGCTGAAGGATAAGCTTCCCGACATGTCTGAAGATGAACAGCTGGATCTTTTGGCCACTGATGGCATGCTTGTCAAAAGGCCGGTTCTGGTCGATGGCGATACGGTTTTGGTCGGTTTTAAAATAAAAGAGTGGGAAGAGAAATTGCTGTA
>CACWUH010000124.1 GCA_902764015.1 uncultured Methanobrevibacter sp.
CTTTTTGCGTTTTGTTTGTGTACTATGGTTTTCTATGGGAATTTCATTTCGCTGCAAGCCTTCTATTACAATTATTACTTACTTTTTTTGACAGTTTTTCATTGCTTAATACCCGTATAGAATTTTTTCAGTGATTTTCATGAATATTAAAGTATTGGATACAACATTGCGAGATGGGGAACAGACCCCTGGTGTTTCATTGACCCCTTTGGAAAAGTTAAGAATTGCTACAAAGCTTGATGAAATCGGAATAGACTTTATAGAAGCGGGTTCCGCAATTACATCTGAAGGCGAAAGGGAATCAATTAAGGAGATTACCCGACAGGGGTTAAATGCTGAAATCCTAAGTTTTTCAAGGCCATTAAACATCGATATAGATTATTGTATAGAGTGTGATGTTGATGCCGTTAATCTTGTTGTTCCAACTTCTGATCTGCATATTTCCGATAAGTTAAATACGACCAAGGACAAACTCATTGACTTATCTAATGATGCCATTGATTATTGCAAAGACCATGGTTTGATTGTGGAAGTGTCAGCTGAAGATGCTTCCAGAAGCAATGTGGATTTCTTAAGAAAAGTATTCCTGAATGCAATAGACCATAATGTCGATAGGCTCTGTGTTTGCGATACAGTAGGAATCCTGACTCCTGATTCTTCATTTGAGTTGTTCACTAAGTTAAAAGATTTGCAGGCCCCTATCTCTTGTCACTGCCATAATGATTTTGGGCTTGCCGTTGCTAATACTTTATCCGCAATCAAAGGCGGTGCAAATGAAATACACACAACCGTTAATGGGATTGGTGAAAGAGCCGGAAACACTTCATTTGAAGAGTGCATTGTCAGTATCGATAGGCTGCTTCCGGAATTCTCAACCAATGTCAAAATCAGTGAAATTTATGACATTTCCAAATTGGTTGCAAGGACTACCGGCGTATATATCCAGCCTAATAAGGCAATAGTTGGTGAAAACGCTTTTGCTCATGAATCGGGCATACATTCAGATGGCATCATTAAGAATTCCGCCACCTATGAACCTATAACTCCTGAACTTGTTGGGCGCAAACGCAAGTTCATCCTTGGTAAGCACATGGGAACCCATGGACTCGATTCAAGATTAAAGGAATTAGGTTTAAATGTTAATAAAGACCAGTTAAATCAAATCTGCAATGACATAAAAGATTTGGCAGATAAGGGAAAAACGGTTACTGATGTGGATTTGCAGGCGATTGCGGACAATGTCTTGCAAATCAATCATGAAGACAAGATAAAACTAGATGAAGTCACTATCGTTTCCGGAAATAAGGTAATGCCGACAGCATCCGTCAAAATCACAATTGACGATGATGAGATTCTCAATGCCGGCGTAGGGGTAGGTCCTGTTGATGCGGCAATCAATGCCTTAAAATCTTTGGATATATTTAAGGACATTGATTTGATTGAATACCACGTAGATGCGATTACTGGAGGTACTGATGCTTTCATTGATGTAATCATCAAATTGCAGCAGGCTGATAAGGTCGTTTCCGCAAGAGGAACTGAGCCGGACATTATCAATGCAAGCGTAAAGGCATATATTGCTGGGGTAAATAGGCTTTTAAGGGATTAACATGTATATGGACAATATTCAAATATTGGGTTTCAGGGCACACATCGATTCTGTTGGAGACACCCTTGATGAAATTAATTCCATCAAGCAGGACGGTGAAATAATCCAACTTTTAAATGCGGATTCCATAGCCTCAAAAAATCATATAATCCACGGAGTCAATCAGGCGTTTCTTGCATTTGAGCGTGGCGAGAATCTGGCGAAGGACATCAGTGTGGAGATTGTTTTGAGATGTTCTGCGCAGAGGCAGATTTCAAAGGCTTTTAGAGTCTTGGGCCTGAAAGAAGGTGAAATGAACTTGTGTGCTGTTATGATAAATTCAAAAGACTACACAAATGAGTTGTCATCCCTATTCACATTTGATGAGGATGTTTTGATTCCGGATTTGGACAATTTGGCCAAAGTTTATAAAATCAGTGATGCGGAAATTCAAAACATGTCAGTTGAAGAAATCATCATTGACAGAATTACAAAGCTTGCAGTTGAGTATTGACAGTATCAATGATTATTTCCAAATGTTCTTTTTCAAGGCAGTTGTAGTCAAGATTTTTTATTTCAATGCATATTGCCTTTTGTTTTATTCGATTGTAATTTGGGCAGGTTGTAATGAATCCACTTTTGTCCGTTGTCAGTGTCTTTTTCAAATCCCAACATATTGACTTGGCATTATCATGAGGTATAATTACATTAAGACCCCTTTTATCTAAATGAATTGTATGATGTATATGTTTTTTTACATGTTCGGTTGCATTTAATGATACTTCAAGATTATCTTTAACATTATCAAGTTCGCTATCTATACCACTGCATATAATCTGGGTAGTTTTACTTAATTTTTGGGGCAATGTAGTTTTTTTGAAAATATCCTCATTGTTGGTTGCGATAAATCCTCCGCTTCCGACATTGATGATTTTTGGAGATCCTGTTGATGCAAGAATAATGTCGGAATTTCTTCCAAGATTTTGATTTTTATCCCCAACTCCCGCCGAGGCATCTTCAATGGTTAGGATATCATTGTTTTTGCAGTACCTGTTGATTGATCTCACGTCCTGCTCAGCGGCATATCCTGCAAAACTGGTGAATATCAAAGCCGAATTCTCACTATAATCCATTTCATCTAAATAATCGACATTAATCAATCCCAAATCCGTTTTTAGTGTGACAATATTCTTATCCAAAAATTTTGCAATCTGTTTGAATCCATGCCATCCTCCCTGATCTGGAATGATGATGTCTCCCTCAACAGCTGAAAGCGCAATGAAAATGCTGTTGTTTCCGCTGGAGGTAATCCTGGCATGCTCTTTTGAAGTCAATTCCCTAATCTTGGCAATGCAACTTTCTTCATAATCTTTTTTGATATTTCCTTTTGCAACTTCAGACATGATTTCTGAAGTCTCTTTTGAAGGGGTTTTGAATTTAAACATTGTTCTCACTTTTAAAGTACATGTCAAGGGTGGTCTGCTTTGTGTGGAGCATCTCATTTAGAAGGGTTCCCTGCTTGCATAGCTTCCTTGATGTTTTCCCTAACGTTGAAAACGCCCAATGGTACATAACCGTCATAGGCTTCCCTTAATATTATCAATCCTGACTGCTTTTTGATTTTCAAAAGGTAATCGAGGACTGCCATTTTTGCAGTATAATAGCATCCGCCGACGATTGAATACTCCTTCTTGCCGCCGTTCGTTTCATAGTCCGAAAAGATTAACTCCTCATTTCTCATTAATTTAATGAATGCCTCATACCATTCGTATTGCCATTCTGTAGGTGTTAAAATTATGATATAGTAATTGTTCAGCGCCCCAAATTCGAAAACTCTATAGGTATCCAGCATTTCGAATTTTCTCACTTCCTTCAGGAATTGGTCCGCCAATGTCGAATCGCATGCGGTAATTGACCAGCGTGTCGGAACGAGCCTTCTTCTATTTTTGGTTCCGATTGCACCCACAGAAAATGCCTTCTGCATTGCAGAAAACGGAACGTCCTTGTTATGCAGATTCAAGACGGCTTCCGTCGCCTTCAAATCGGTGTCATAGAAAGTCTTTTCCAGTTGCCTGTCCCATCTGACTGCGTCGATGTCGAACTTCTCTATGACTGCACTTGGGCCGTGGGGCATGCTGTCTTCACTAAGCATGGATCCTCTCGGCCTTTTGCCGAAAGTCGCTTCGCTGTCGATTGATTTTGATGCAAGTGAAATGTCCTGAAGCTTTTCAACAAATGGATTTTCCAAATCGTCAATCTTAATCAGCTGCTTTCCCCTTACAAGGTTCATCCTGTAGTTTATGATTTCTTCCTGGGTCTTGTTCTGCCCAATCCAGTCTTCTGGTGAGTCCATAATGTATGTATCCCCCATTTGGGAGCTCATCATGGGCCCTGCATAAACTTTGGGATATGACCATCTGCCAATAAATACTGACGGTGGGGTTGTTCCTTCCAGGTTTTTGCCGACCTTGACAGACTTCATCTGAATCTGTTCTGTCAGTTTGGCCAGATAAGCATTTTTCGTGGTTTTCATGATTTCTAAAAAAAGTAAAAAGTAAAAATACTAAAATTTAGTATTTTTAACAGAATTCGATGGTTGCAGGTGGCTTGTCACTGATAGATAAAGCGACGTGTGTAACTTCGGAAATTTCAGAAGTGATTCTTTTTGAAATGGTTTGAACAACTTCCCAAGGAAGTTCAGCAACAGATGCGGTCATGGCATCAATTGAATTAACCACTCTGACTATCACGAGGTATCCAAAGTCCCTTTGGTCTCCTTTAACGCCTGTGACTTTGGTATCGGTCAATACTGCAAAGTATTGCCATACGTCCTTGTCGATTCCTGCCGCTTCAATCTCATCGCAGACAATCTTGTTTGCCTTTCTGCAGACTTCAACGTTTTCTCTTGTAAGTGCTCCGACAACACGAACTCCAAGGCCAGGTCCTGGGAAAGGCTGTCTGTAGACTGTGGTTGCAGGCAAGCCCAATTCATCTCCGATTTCCCTTACTTCGTCTTTGTAGAGGTCACGAATTGGTTCGCACAATTCAAGTTCCATTCCGCTTGGAAGGGCAAGGTTGTGGTGGGATTTGATTTCGCCTTTGGTTTCAATCCAGTCAGGCGCAATGGTTCCCTGAACTAGGTATTTGGCTCCTGATTCGATTGCTTCCCTTTCGAACACTTCGATGAATACTCTTCCAATGATTTTACGTTTTTCTTCAGGGTCTTCAACACCTGCAAGCTGATCCATAAATTCATCGGAAGCATCAACAAACTTAAAGTTTAGCCTGTCTTTGAAAGTGTTGGTAACTTGTTCGACTTCACCTTCTCTTAAAAGACCGTGGTCTACAAAAACTGCAGTCAGATTATCGCCAATAGCCTCTTG
>CACWUH010000125.1 GCA_902764015.1 uncultured Methanobrevibacter sp.
ACATTGATGATGTCTGTCGGTTTTGGGGACTTGGGTCTGACGCTGTTTGTTATTTTGAATTCATTTAGGATTGGAATGGTGAAAGATCCGCTGTTCTAATCTCATCTTTTCTTTTTTTGGGTTGTTCGAAAAATCAGAATAACTGATTATTTTCATTTTAAAGACAATTGATGCATATCTTCCTTATAACATTTAACAAAATGTAAAGTTCATTCAAGCATATTAATTTTTCATATCATAAAACATGAGGTTCTTGTGCCAAATTGCCGAATGCTATTTCAAAAATAGGATATAACTGATGGTAAAAATATTGTCAAAAATAAAAAAGGAAATAATCTCAAATTTAGAGATTATTTATTTCATCGAATTTTAAGATATCGTCACAGAAGACTTCAAGCAGCTCTTCATCGTGGCTGACTGCCAATATTCCTATGTTGTTGGCTTTGCAGTGATTGATTAAAGCTTCCCATATCTGCACTTGTGTAACGGCATCAAGCATGGTGGAAATCTCATCGGCGACGATGAATTTTGTTTTCGGATTGAGTGCCCTCAATATGCTGAAGCGCTGAAGCTCCCCTCCTGAAAGTTCGCTTGGCCAGCGTGTAAGCCATGTGTCCTTGAGGCCGAAGGTATCCTTTAAATCTTGGCTGACAGTCCAGGATTCGTTCAGTACCTTTTCCATTTTCCATTTCGGATTCATGGTCTTTTCCGGGTGCTGGAAAATCAGCTGGACAGGATAGAAGTCCTTGTCGGGAATCTTTGCGCCGTCAAGGGTCACTTCACCGGAATAGTGGGTGATGTATCCGGACATTATCTTGCATAATGTTGACTTTCCGCTTCCGCTGTCTCCCATCAATCCGATTATCTGGTTGCTGTTGACCGATATTGAGGCATCCTTCAGTATTTGCCTTTTTTTGTTGTATGAAAAAGTGATGTTATTTGCCTTAAGCTCCATCGTTTGCCTCCTTGAAATTGAAACACCTAATCATTGCGCCGTCATGCTCTTCAAGACTTGGTTTTTCTTTTCCGCATCTGTCTGTGCGTATAGGGCAGTTTTCATAATATGGACATCCCGGAACCTCATCCAGCGGCTGAACTCCTTCGGTCAGCTTGAATCCGTTTCTTGGCAGTGAATTGATTAATGCTTTTGTATACGGATGCAGTACGTCATCGGCATTTTTGAAGTTTTCCACCTTGTTGATTTCAATCACATAACCTGAATAGAATATTGCAATTCTGTCCGCTGTCTTTAGGGCCACGTCTATTTCGTGGGTAATCAGCAATACGCCCTTTCCATGTTCCTTCAGGTTTTTGATGTCTTCAATAGTTTCTTCAACGCTTTTCACGTCAAGGCCGGGTGTTGGCTCATCGGCAATCAGCAAATTCGGATCGCCAATCAGTGCTGTGGACAGTAGCACCTTTCTTGCCATCCCTCCGGACAGCTCAAATGGATACAGGTCATCCACGCTTTCATCCAATCCGTATCTTGCAAATACTTCTCTTTGCCTTATTTTCTTTTCGGCATGTTCCTTTTCGTCTTTGCACTCTCCGATTGCCTGTTCGGACACTTTCATTAAAGGGTCCAGGAAATTAACTGATTGTGGAATTAAACAAATTTCCTTGCCTCTTAGATTTTCCTTTAATTCCTGGTCTAATACTTGCCCTTTGTATTTGATTTCTCCTGTCACATTTGCATTGTAAGGCAAAATTCCCAGGATTGAATGGGCCAATAGGCTTTTGCCCGAACCGCTTGAACCCAATATGGCAACGATTTCGCTTTCGCCGACATCAATGGTCAAATCGGATATCACCTTTGAGTCATGCCTGTTCAATCCCTGTACGTATTGTGTAAATGATATTGATAGGTTATTCACTTCTAATAATTCTCCCATGTTATCACCAATCTATTTATTTGCCTCTGAAGGGTCGAACAGTCGTTTCAGGTTATCTCCTATGATGTCAAACAGCAATACAACAATCAATAGTGCAAGACCTGGGAAGAATGCCAGCCACCATGCGCCCATTGCAAGGTACGTCATTGATTCTGACAGGATGATACCGATTGCAGGCTCGTGCGGCGATAGACCGAATCCCAGAAATGTCACGCTTGACTCGTGCATGATTGCATGTGGGAATACTAATAATGTTCCTACAAATATCTGGGACAATACCAGCGGCAGGATATGTTCCTTTGCAATCCACAGCTTGCTTTTGCCGAATCGTCTGGACAGTGCAACGTACTCGGATGTGTTGATTTGAAGCACTTCCGCTCTCAGCACCCTTGTCAGGTTGACCCAATGTGAAAATGCAACTGCCATTATCACACCGAATGCCCCTTTTCCAAGTGAGATGGATATCATCATAATCAGCAATATGTGAGGTATTGATGCGAACAGGTCAATCAGCCAGGATACGAATTCGTCGCATTTGCTGTTGACGCTTGCAAGGAATGCCAATAAAGTTGCTATTATGCTTGAAATGATTGAAGCGCCTATTCCTATTATGATACTCAAGCTCAAACCTTTTATTGTTCTTATGAACATGTCCCTTCCCATCCAATCGGTACCGAAAGGATGCTGGAATGAAGGAGGCTGCATTTTTATGGTAAAGTCTGTAGGCAGGTTTGCATCAATCAGGACTCCGCAAATGAAGATTACCACTAAAACCAGTCCTGTAAGGCCAATGGTCAGTAGTGTCTTCTGCCTTAGGTTCAGGGAACTGAACAGTCCTCTGTTGTACCATGGAGTTTCACTCATCGTCCTCACTCCTTATTCTTGGATCGACATATTGATAGATTATATCAGCAATAAGGTTTCCTACAAATACAAATGTGGCACTGATTAGAACGATGCCTAATAATAATGGAACATCTGACCTCAGCCCGGCAGCCACTGTTGCCTGGCCGATACCAGGGTATGCGAATACCTGTTCGACAAGAATTGTTCCGCCAAACAGTTCGTTGAATGACATGAATTGAATCGTGATTGCCGGAATCAGAATGTTTCTTATTCCGTGATTTTTGATTATTCCCCAAAAGCTTTCTCCTCTGGCTTGGGCAAATAGGAAATAGTCACTTTTCTTTACATTTATCAGTTTA
>CACWUH010000126.1 GCA_902764015.1 uncultured Methanobrevibacter sp.
CGGCAAAGCAGGAACTGCTCGGAGGATGTGACCAGCACATTGGCTATGGAAATAAGTATGAACAGTATGACGCTTATGATTGTGACTTTCTTGAGGCCGTATTTTCCGGAAATCTGGCCTGCCGGAACCGACAGCACGGCCACAACCAAAAGAAAGATGATTATCGCCCAGTTTTGAACGATATTGCTCATGTGGAATTCACTGGCGATTGTCGGAATGACAACCATGACTGAATTGACTGCAAAAACAGCGAAAAACGACAATACCGTACAGATTAAAAGAATCAGATTTTTGTTTTCCATTAAAATTATTTATGGATTTAATATGTAATAAAATTATTTTAAGAAAAGTATTGGAAATGAAATATGATTAAAGTTAGAAAAGATTTCTAACTTTAAATCTAGGAAGCAAACATGTCCTTTTCACAATTTGGAGCATTGATATCGTTGATGAATTTGCCTACAGCATTGAATTTGTCGTTTGGAGTCAAAATATCGACAAATATTTTAATCAGATCCTCATTGATTGAAACATGGACCCGGATTTCCTTGATATCGCATAAATCCCCATTATTGGATTTGAATATTTTGGATGCATTTAAAAATTCAAAAGCACTGGGATTTAATAGATTATCAAAATCCATGATAATATCGCAGTTCATTTCAAGGGATTCCTCATATTGATATTCTTCAATTCTAGATACGAACAAACAATCACATTCATGATCATAATTCCATTCCAAACATTTATCTCCACTCATTAATACCAGTCCTCCTAGAAATGTTTCCTTCGTATGTTGTTATCAAATCCATACTATTATCATCATTTATAACAATAATCAGATATAAATCTTTTTGATTTTTGCTTGGATGTTTATAGCACAATTTGAATTTATTTTCCTCTTGTTTCATGATTCCCAATAATTCATGTTTAAAAAAGACTTTAGTCCACATATTAGGATTACTATGCCTTTTATGATTATTGACATGGAAATGAAACTTTACATGAACAATGGTTGATTCATCTACATTGCAAAAAATTTTAAGAGCTTCTTTTAATGAATATTCTTTCATTAAACCACCTCTTGTATTGGTAGTATTACTTTTATTAAAAAAAGTATTAATAATTTTCGGTTGAAAAATTAAAAAAAGAAAAAATCCAGAAAAGGTTATGATTGCATATGATAAATTTAACAGAATAATTTCAAAAAACACTCAATAAGTGAAATAAGATTAAAAAAAATAGCTATTAATTATATAGCTTACATTACGAATTATCAAGTTGAAAAAGCATGGAAATTGATTAAATTTCAACGATTCTCAAATAATTGGTTTTGCTTGCCTCACCCAATGGGAATCCTCCGGTTACCACTATCAAATCACCCTCATTTAGATTGAACTCCTTTTGAGCGATTTTTCTGGCGCTTTCAACCATATCATCCGTGCTCTCATATATCTCGGTTATCACTGGCTTGACACCGAAGTTCAAGACTACCTTCTCGGCAATGTGGCTGGACGGACAGCAGGCCAGTATTATGGAGTTCGGGCGGAAATTGCTGATTTTTCGGGCCGTGAAGCCTGTCATTGTGGTTGTGACTATAAGCTTGATGTCAGAAAACTCAACGGCACTCACAACCAGCTTTGCAATCGTGTCGGCAACACCGATCATTCCCTTGTAGGAGACATGCTTGGTATAGTCGATGGTCGATTCCACATGCCGGCATATGCTGCTCATTATCGAAACCGCATGCACCGGATGCTTTCCGACTGTGGTCTCCCCAGACAGCATCACGCAGTCCGTCCCATCCAGCACCGCATTGGCGACATCGGAAACCTCAGCCCTTGTAGGCCTTGGGCTTTCATCCATGGAGGCAAGCATCTCTGTTGCGACGATTGCGAACTTGCCCTTTTGGCGGCATCTTCTGATGATTCCCTTTTGAATCATCGGAAGCTCCTCCATTGCAATCTCCACTCCCAAATCGCCTCTTGCAACCATGATGCCGTCGGACTCATCGATTATCTCATCGATGTTTTCAATGCCCCTGCGGCTTTCGATTTTTGAGATGATCAATGCGTCGCCTCCGGCCTCCTCGATGATTTTTCGAGCCTCAATTACATCCTCCCTTGAATTAACAAATGACAATGCCAGATAATCGCAGGAATGCTGTGCGGCAAATGTTATGTCCTTCCTGTCCGTTTCGCTCATGAAGTCCAGCTTCAAATCGACGCCGGGAACATTGATTGTTTTGTGGTCCTTGATGACGCCATCGTCCAATGCCTTCAATACGACATGGTCATCCTTTTTGTCAATAACCTCCAGCTCAAGAAGGGCATTGTCCACAAGCACCTTGTCGCCTATGTTAATCAGGTCGATCGCTTCGCTGTGGTTGACTCCGAATTCCTCCTCGTTTCCACGGATGCAGGATTTGCTCATCCTGATTGTATTGCCTTCATGAAGGGTTACGCCCCCTTGCCTGAAACTTGAAGTCCTGAACTCCGGTCCCTTGGTGTCGTACATGACGGCCACCGGCACATTGCATAATTTGCGGACTTGCCTTACAACGTCTATCGTCTTCAATATGCCTTCACGTGTGGCATGGCTAAGATTTATTCGGGCGCAGTCCATGCCATAGTTGACCATTTCACTCATGACCTCAACGGAATCGGACGCAGGGCCAATGCTGCATATGACTTTTGTCTTTTTCACACAATCCTCTCCAAAACAAGCTTTTGCCAATAGTCCTGTTATTCAAAACTAAATAATAGTATAAAATGAGAATGTTATATAATTTGCGAATATGTCAGTTAATTATTTCAAATAACACGTTCTGAAATATTATTAAGAATAACTGTGTGAGGCCATAATGTGAGAATCTGTCAAGAATGCGGCTCGCAAGTCAAGGAAAATGAAGAAGCCTGTCCAAAATGCGGAAGCAAAGATATCAAAGAAGAGAAATTCTGCCGGATATTGGGCACAAAACTGTAATTGCCGCCATTGAACCACCCCATCCTATAGAGGATGGGGATTCCTGAATTTTTTTCACTTAATAATGGTTAATTTAAGTATTTTTTCAGGCTATCCCCGTTGAACCA
>CACWUH010000127.1 GCA_902764015.1 uncultured Methanobrevibacter sp.
CAATGCAGGATATCCTGCAACAATAACAATCAAATCGTCACGGTTGTCCTCCATCGCCTTCAGGAGGGTGTCGATTGCCTCCTTTCCGTAGTCGTTTTCGGAAGTCGATGCAAGGGAATATGCCTCGTCTATGAAAAGTATTCCTCCCATTGCCTCATCAATCACACCTTTTGTCTTTATTGCGGTCTGGCCGACATAGCCTCCCACAAGGCCGGATCGGTCGGTTTCAATGAGATGGCCCTTGGACAAAAGCCCTATTTCATGGTATATCTTTGAGAGCAGTCTTGCAACGGTGGTCTTTCCGGTTCCGGGGTTTCCGCTGAAAACCAGATGCAGGCTCATCGCAGGCTGGCTGATTCCACGCTCCTCTCTGAGCTTTCTGATTTGAACCAAATTGATAAGTGAATTGACGTCCTTTTTCACCTTGTCAAGTCCCACGAGTCTGTTGAGCTCATCAAGATACTCCTCAAGGGAATGGCTTTCCTCTTCGGCCTCTTCGGCGGGAGACTCGAAATCCTTCGGGATAAAACAGTCGGTGCCGTCATCCTCAATGAGATAGTCGCCGAGGCGCTCCTCAAGGCTGTCAATATAGTCAGTGTATTTGGCAAAGACTTCCTCATTTAGCTCGCCGTCGACTGTGAGAAGGAATATGCCAAGAAACCTGTATGACTCGAAAAGCTCGTTGCATGCCCTGATGCCGGTCATGTCGAATCCCTGGGCGAACTGGTCAAGCTCATGAAGACACTCGAATGACACAGGCAGCTCATCGGTTTCGACGTCTGTGAGGCTCATGATGTCTTCTCTTGTGTAGTATGACACCAGAAGCTCGTTTATGAAGTTGAGCTCGTTGTCGGTTATAACGCCGTCGCCAAGCCCGAGAAAACTGAAATACCTGAACAAATCATCCAGAATGACCACCTCAAGGGATGCGTTCTGTGATCTGATTTGAGGACAGTGGTCCTTTAGAAGGTCAATGTCCAGTGTCCTTATTAAAAACAGCAATCCTGACAGGTGGCTTTTTAGATATTCAACCCCGAGCTTTTCGGTGTTTGAGCCGCAGCCCGGACAGGTGACTTTCGACTCGTCAAGAACCTTTCCGCAATTTGTACAAATAGTCCACTCCAACATAATGATACCTAGTGATAGTTTTGGCGTTGAGGGATTATATAGGTTGTGATTATCCTATGACAAATGCATATCGGGTGGCCTCAGCAAAGTCCGAATCCATCAAATCGGGGTCCAGAATGCGCAGTATGACCTGCCTTGGGATGTAGTAGTCATCAGTGCCTGGATTTATCACGAATCCATCAAAATCGTTTGAGAGGACAAAATTGAAGACATTGTACTTGTTTGTCACCTGGACGTAGTAGAAATAGTCGAGGGTGTCATGGAACTTGCATACCGCATCAATATCAGTGTAGATTGCGCCGTAGTGGTTCCTTCCGCTCTTTTTGGTGTACAGTGTGAAGGTGTCTGCGTCGTTTCTGTCGATTATGCCGTTTTTTGAAAATCCTGAAAGGTCCTCCTCGCTTACGACAACGTTCAAAATCACCGAATCGATTAAAAGCCTTGAGAGCTCATCAAACCTGTTGAAGTTTGATTCGTTTTCAATGAATCTCTTCAAAGGCAGGTTCCTCTCACTTAATGCAATCTCCTTTAGTTTTTCGCTGTCAAGTCCCCCTTTGGTATCCATTGGAGGAAGGGTCTCGATTTTTTCAAGCAAAGGCTTTTCGATGCAGAACTCATCGCTTCCAAGGTCTATGAGTATGCCGTCGAAGCCGAAATCCTTTACGAGATATATGTAGTAGGCAATCTCGTTTGCCATGAATTCGAAATCGCCGGAATATTTCCTGAGCTCCTCCTTGTTTGTAAAAAGTGGAAGCAGCCTCGTTCCGTCGTCAACCTCGATATGGGGAAAGCTAATGTGCTCTCCGTCAAAGACAATAGGAATCAGCAGGTTGGACACCCTAAGCTCCAGAAGCAGGTTGGCATACATGTCCTCGGGAGGGTTGGTGTTGTTTTTGAAGAAATTGCTTATCTCTTCAATCGATGATTTGAGATACTTGTTGGTCGGATTCATTATAGATATTATATCACTTTAAGTATTTAAAAATATTTTGTTAATAAATTAAATAAAGTGAAAAACAAGTCGAAACTAACTGGAAAAAATTCTAATCCTATATATCAAATAAAAAGAAATAACATGAAAAGCAAGCCGACAGAAGATGAAATTTGGGCCATTATAGGATTGATCAAAATTTCAAAAGCAAGATACAGGACACTGCAGTGCCTTCGAAACGAAAACCTCATGCCGACAGAAATATCCAAAAGAACCAGGCTCACACCGGCCCAGGTGTCGTTGGCCCTGCGCGATTTGAAAAAACTCAAAATCGTTCGCTGCATGAACGAAAACGTCAGAAAGGGAAGGATATATCATTGCACGCAATTGGGCGAGCATATTATGGAAATCCTTGATGAGACAGGCTACAGCCCCTAGTCAAGAACCTCATGTCCGCATTCGGGACAGAACACGGAATCGGCATCAATCTTGGTGCCGCAGTTTGTGCAGTAGACGTCATCGCTGTATATGAGGGCCTTTCTTGCCTCAAGCTCTTCTGCTGAAATCTTGCCCTCTTCATATAGCATGTTTAGCTCGAGAAGTGCATCTATCTCGTCATAGTTCTGGTTTTCTATGTTGTCCTCGATGATTTCCTTTAGGGGGATGGCGCTGTTCTCGTTTATCTCAAAAGTCAGTTCCTCGCCTTCCTTGGTGGTGATTATGAAGGCCTTTTTGGACATCCCTGCCTCATCCAGGTCAATACAAAGCATTTCCGAGTATGGGATTTCAAAGCCCGACTCGTCGATGGTGATTCGGTCATGGTGAAGAATCAAATCGCTTCCGATGATTTCATCATCAGTCCTTATGTTTATCCATACTTTTCGCTCGGAAAAGATGATTTCCTTCTGTTTCTGGATTCTTTGAAGCCTCAGGTTTATGGAATCCCTTGATTCCTCAAACTCCTCAATCAAATCCTCTGTGATTTCATCCTCGTTTATGTCCATGCCCTTGGAGTT
>CACWUH010000128.1 GCA_902764015.1 uncultured Methanobrevibacter sp.
TCATTCGTAAAAGTCCGGGTCGACGTATCCCATCTCGTCGGCCTCATCAAAGTTCAGATAGTCGTCGTCGAAATCGTCATCGTCAAAGACTCCCCAGTCAGGGCTGTCCGACAAGTCAGACCCGCATTCCTCACATGTAACCCTTTCGGGGCTGTTCAAGTGTCCGCATACGCTGCATGTTATCATTCTATCACCTTAAATATATCATATCTCATAGTCGTGGCAGTCTTTGAGCTTCATCCTCTCCAGGTCAAGATGGCAGACCCTCTCGCTTTTCTCAGATAGCCTGAAATAGACCATAACATCAATCTCATCGACCATCCTGAAGCCTTCGAGAATGGATATGAACTCAACTCTGTATCCTCCCCTGCATTCGATGAACTCAAGGCCTGTGGATTTAATGAGACTTTTGAATTCGGGGCTTTTCAAAAGCCCGTCATGATTGTGGCTTGAAAGGCATTCGCAGAACACCCTTTCCATGTTCTGCTCTCTCGGGTCGAAGTAGAACTCATCGATTGTCCTCACATATCCGTTTTCTCTTGTCACGGAAAAGACATACTCCCCACGGCCCGGCCTTGCAGAAAGCCTTGTGCAGTCAGCTGCCTCAAGGATGCTTTCAAGCTTCGCCTTTAGTGAGGACTTCTGGATTGCGGATATCATCATGGAGTCGATAATATCATCCAGGCCCGCCTCGCTGTACCTTACGCCTTTCGCATCACCCTCCGGCTCATCGCTCCAGCTCAGGTGGGCTCCGCAGTGCTCGCAGTAGGGGTCCCCCTCCATTATCATGTTTCCGCAGTCAGGACACATCGCCATAATCATCACCTATTGGTAAGTTTGTGCTTAAATGGTTATAAAGCTTATTCATCACCGGGGAAAAACCTCTCGAGGAATTCCCTTTCAAGAAAGCATGCCTCCCCCAGGGGGTTTATCACAAATCCGTCGGCGCCGATGTCGAGAAGCCTGAGCTGGCGCTTCCATGAATTCGTTAAAGGAGTGAGTTCGCTAAAGCACTTGTCGTACTCCTCCTTATCGGTGCATAGGGCAATGTAGTCTCTCTCGTTCGGCCCCGGAAGGACGACAAATCCCCAGCTTTCATCATCAATCTTAGCCGGAAGGATCAAAGAGGAGTTTTCAAGCTCGCATGCCATAAGCGAGGACTCGATTTCTATGCTTTCACCTTCGCTTTCAAGCTTTTCTATCCTTTTGAATAATTTTTTCATCTCCGGATGGGAGATTCCGGCTATCATATCATCATAGTCGATTCCGCAGTCCTGGCACGGCTCGTTGGGATGGACCATGCCTCCGCATTTGGGGCATCTCATCGAATCCCTCCAAAGCATGATACAACTTTTAGAAAATATGCTCTATCATAAAATATATGTTTGGTCATGGTTTTTTCTCCGAAATTTTCTGGCAATATTAAGTTACACACAAGTTGGATATAAAGTTTTTGATTAGACATACGATGAATTTGAAATATGCCACTTTATTCAATTTATATAGGATTAATGCCATAAATATATAGTAATCAGAAAATTTTCTAACGATTAAAAGAGGTGAAAGCATTATTTCTAAAAAATTTTTACTGATAACTGTTGCCGGGCTGATTTTGCTTGCATCAATAGGCATGGCAAGCGCTACAGATGATGCCAATGCCACCCAGCAAACATCGCTCGGCGAAGACATTACCACCGATGAGGCCCTTGGCCAAATCGATGATACACAAGACACTCTGGCAGACGAGGAAAAGACCTTCGCCCATATCCAGACCCAAATTAATGATGCCCAGCCCGGAGATGTAATCAAGATTTCCGGATACTATAAGGGAAGCGGAACGGCAATAACAATCAACCGAGACATTACCATCGAGGGAGAATACAACAGCACAGTACTTGATGCTGATGAGAAATCGGGAATATTCAGAGTCATCGGCCATACGGATGAAAACGGAAGGCATGTTTCATTCAATGTCGTTTTGAAAAATCTCATTCTAAAGAACGGTAAGAAGGTCTCATCATACGGCACCCTCAGCGGAGAGGGAGGAGCCATCGACGGATACAAATTCGATGACGACCATTACCAGACTGCCTACAACTGCATAGTCATCAACTGCAAGGCAAAGGAAGGTGGAGGATTCCAGCATTTCAATGCGGTCAACTGCCAGTTCATATCAAACCAGGCATCGGAAAAGGGCGGAGCCATGTATGAGGGCACGGCCACAAACTGCATTTTCACACAAAACACCGCCCAATACGGCGGAGCCATCTACAAGGGATCTGCACAAAACAGCAAATTCGATTCAAACAATGCCTCACTCTACGGCGGAGCCATCTATGCCGCAGGCAGTGAAAGCATCAGCGGATGCAGCTTCACAAACAACTTTGCCCTGTACGGCGCAGCGATTTATGCAAACGGAAACACAGTCAAAAACTCCTACTTCAAGAACAACAACGCAAAGACAAAGGCCAACGACATCTACAACGCAACCGCTCTGGACTGCACATTCGCAAGCTATTCGTCAAAATCGCTTTTTGAAACTAAAATCGTCAAGTCCCCAAAGCCTAAGCTGACCGTCTCCCAGTCGGGAAAATACTTCGGGGAGAAAACAATCACGGTGAAGGTCATTGACACGAACAACAACAATAAGGCCATTTCAGGTGCATCCGTAACTTTGAAGTTTTCAAATGGGAAAAAAGTCACATTGAAGACCAACTCAAAGGGAATTGCCACATACAACATGGCATTTGCACCTAAAACCTACAAGGTTACGGCAACATACAAAAGCGCAAGCGCCAAGCTGGCAAAGGTGAAAATCACAAAGGCCCCTTCAAAGATCACCGCAAAGAAGGTCAAAACCGCATACGGCGTCAAGTACCTCAAAATCAAGGTGACCAACACCAAAACCAAAAAGGCGGTAAACGGCGCAAAGCTTCTCGTTAAGGCATACACCGGCAAGAAGGCCAAAAAGATTTACGTGACAACCGACTCAAAGGGAATTGCCCAGTACGGCGGATCTGCCACATCCGGAATAAAGGCGAAGGGCGCAAGCTCCCAGATGACCATAACAAAATCCAAGGCCACAATCGCAGCAGCCAAGATGTCAGCGACTGCAGGCGAAAGCAAGTACTTTACAGTTAAGGTGACCGGAAGCAAGAAAAAAGCGCTTCATGACGTGAAGGTCCTTTTAAAGATATACACAGGCAAGAAGGCAAAAAGCGTATACCTCACCACAGATTCCAAGGGCACAGCCAAGTACAATGCAAAGGGACTTGGAATCGGAAGCCACAAGGTGGTCATAAGCGTCAAGACCGCTGCGGTGAAGG
>CACWUH010000129.1 GCA_902764015.1 uncultured Methanobrevibacter sp.
AGCAAATGACAACTTCAAAACCGACAAGAAGGTCAAGCTTTCCAACGGACAGTACATTACCCTGTCAAACGGTGCCGAAATCGATGTTGACGATTCAGCTAAATCAGAAAGTTCCAGTTCATCAGGAAGCTCAAATTCAAATACCAAAAAGATAAGCATTGAAGGAATCGACTTCAATGTTCCTGACGGATTCAAGGAAGAAAAGAGCGATGCCTTCGATGACTACAAAAACACCGCAGAAAACGACGTCAAATATTCCATATCACAAAAGGCATACCAGAAAGGTGGAGACAAGATGACCGTTGGAGTCATCACATATGACGGCTATGAAGTCGATGATTCTGTTGCAGAAGGGGTCGGCGGTAATTCCAAATCTATTAATGGTGTTGACGGATATGTTTATAAAGACGGTAAGGATGAAGGATTTGTATATGCAAAAGATGGCAAATTGGTCGTAGTACTGGCTGATGACGATTTGCTTGATGAAATCGTAACAAAATAAATAGCGCAAGCTATTTATCTTCTTTTATTTTTTTTTATCTTAAACTTTTGTTAAATTCCAGTAACTTTTATATATCATGACATAAATAATATACCTAACGAACGGTTGGTAGGTAATATATGAATACTAAAGAAAGGATATTTGACGCATCACTTGACCTGTTTTCAAAAAGGGGATATGACTCTGTATCACTCAGGGAAATTGCAGATGAAGTGGGAATTAGGAAAAGCTCGATATACAGTCATTACCCATCAAAGGAAGCGATACTGATGGACATATTTGACTATTTTACGAATCTTTTTGAATATGATGAACTTCTAAATAGCAGGGAATACTCGCTGTCGGGCGACAATGAGATACTGCTTGAAAACCCAGAGCTATTTTATCACAACGGGTCCGAAGCGATAAAGGAAATGTTTTTCAAGGAGAGAAACCTCAAGATATGGAAACTGATATTCATCCAGATGCACCACAATGAAAAGATAAGGACATTTTTCCAAAATGAGATACTTGAAAAGCCGCTGATGTTTTGGATGAACTTCTTCACAATCCTTAAGGAAAATGAAGTCATAAGGCACGATGCCAATCCCGAATTGCTTGCAAAGGAGTACTACAGCTTTCCCATATATCTGCTCATTGAAATATGTGCACAATATGAGGACATACCCCAGTCCTCACTTGATGACTTCTTTAATCAAGCTGAGGAGCATGCGAATTTCCTTCTTGACTGTGTGAAGGTGAAAAAATGAGCAAATCCGATTTTGATATTCAGGGATACCTCTCCGAAGGCGTTGAAATCATCCTGAAGGATGCAATGAGGGCCACATTAAAAAACCCGAAGGAAAGCGTCTATCTTCTTAAGTTCTCAAAGCATGCCAAAAGGGCAAACAGAATAAGGCAAGACCATAATAAGAACGGAAGAAACATCCCCGCATTTCTCATTGCAAGCATTACAAGCAGCTGCAACCTGCACTGCACAGGGTGCTATTCAAGGGCTAATGACGCCTGCAGCGATGATGATCCAACAGACCAGCTTTCAGCCAGCCAGTGGGATGACATATTCTCACAGGCAAAGGAGATTGGAATAAGCTTTATCGTCCTTGCCGGCGGAGAGCCGATGATGAGGCAGGACGTCATAACAAAGGCAAGCAAATATCCTGAAATCCTCTTTCCGATATTTACAAATGGAACTCTCATGAACGACTATTATCTGAAATTGTTTGATGACAACAGAAATCTGGTGCCGGTTCTTTCCATTGAAGGGAACGAGGACATCACCGATTCAAGAAGGGGCAGGGGAGTCTACAGCCAATTGATCAAATCGATGAAGATGATGAAAAGCAAGAACATCATCTTCGGTGCTTCGCTTACATTCACAAAGGATAATCTGACAACCATTCTTTCAAGGGGATATATTGATGAACTGCATGATTTGGGATGCAAGGTGGTGTTCTTCATAGAGTATGTGCCGATGAACGCTGAAACGGTATACATGGCTCCCGGTGAGAGCGAAAGGCAACTGCTCTTTGGTGAAATCGACAGCCTTCGAAGAGAATATCGAGACATGATATTCCTCTCGTTTCCGGGCGATGAAAAACTGTCCGACGGTTGTCTGGCAGCAGGCAGGGGATTTTTCCATATAAACTCCCACGGAGGTGCCGAGCCTTGTCCGGCTTCACCATATTCGGACACCAATGTCTGTGAGTCATCCCTAATCGAAGCGCTTGATTCCAACCTCTTCAAGTCACTCAGGAATAGCGATATCCTTATAGATGAGCATGATGGCGGCTGCGTTCTTTTTGAACATAAGGATGACGTTGAGGAAATATTGCGAAAAAATGCAAAGATTTAAATAATAGGCAATATATAACCTTTATAAAACAATTAAAGGATAATAACAAATATTTTAATATAAAAATCGAAATTTTAATTTGGAGGCATTTATATTAACTACAAATTGATAATGGTTTTCGCAGGATTATGTTTATTTTTATCAATGTCATGTGTCATGGCCGGTGATGCTGATGATACAGGCAATTTCACGGAACTGAATGCATTGATCAATGATACGGATGACAGCATTGATTTGGCAAACGATTATGTTCATGTTGATGGAGATGAGGATGTTGTCATATCAAAATCAGTCCAGGTCAATGGAAACAACCATACAATAAACAGTGAAGAATCTTCAATAGTCATTGATGCAAATGACTCCAGCGTTGTTTTTGATAAGGTCAACTTTTTGAATCCGCATTTCGAGATTTCAAACAGCACAACTTTGAATGTGACCTTCATCAACTGCAATTTCAATTCCACAAACTGCAGTTCATATCCTCCGGTGAATATCACCCAGTTTGACGAGTTAAATACAACCGGTGAAATATCTCCAATGGTCAGACAACTTGCCAAATCAATCGTCGGTGATTTGAAAGGTTATGAGGCAGCATATGTACTGGCCAAGTGGGTTGGAACAAATATCCAGCATGAGTCCGCC
>CACWUH010000130.1 GCA_902764015.1 uncultured Methanobrevibacter sp.
CGTCCGCCATCCAAAAGGCGTGTGCGAATCTCCTCATTGGATGCCGCATCCTCCTTTAATGAAAACGCCTTTTTAATCTTTTCCTTTATTGTCTCATTTCGGTATTTTTCGATACTCATACTTTCAATTCCCCCTAGTCATGACGCATGGGCACATGAACGGCCACCCCTGCTTTTCCAAGACTTTATCAATCCATTTTAAATCAATTTTGAATATGAATTATATCCCTATTTATATCAAAATTGCTTAATATAACTTATTCTTTACATTAAAAAACATGCCGGTTCAAAACTTTTGTGACAGCCAAACTAATTTTCCCAACCGGCTATGCCCCATTCTCCGTCAACCTTTTTAAAGCTTACAACAGCCTTTGATATCCATCTGCGCTCATTTCCATTGATTTTAGCTGTCAATCTCATATCGCAAATCAGGGAAGAGGCGTTTTCATCATCCCACAAAATCGTGGGATCCATTATGTCCGATTTGGAAAGATCTAACGTGCCGTCTTCAACCATGGATACGAAATCGCCTTTGGACTGTTTTTGGGCAAACATTCCGGAAAGCTCGAAATCATCCGAAATGATTTCATTCAATCTGGAGACATCGCCCCCAATCATCGCTTCATGAAATTCTACCAGCACATCAATGATTTCCTCATCGACTTCTGAAAATGATTTTTCACACAATACTTCAACACTCATACTATAATATTATTAATCAATAGGTACATATTATTTTATGTATAAATGATTTAGGTTGGTGAAACTATTAGTGAAATTCCAGAAATAGACTGCGAAAAGACAAACGACACAATTGTTGAATTCATCAAATCAAAGGTATCCGAATCTAAAACCGATGGAATTGTCATTGGTTTGAGTGGAGGAATAGATTCAACCCTAGCAGCATATCTGGCCTGCGAAGCGGTTGGATGCGATAATGTTTTTGGAATTACATTACCATCAGCTACAACACCGGCCGAAGATAAGATTCACGGAATTGAGGTGGCTCAAAGACTAGGCATTCAATACAAAGAGATAGGAATAGATTCCATCCTAAACGAATACCTCTCCACCACACAGCTTCCAGAAGATAATTTGTCTATTGGAAATCTTAAAGCAAGAATCCGAATGACAATCATTTATTATTTTGCAAATCAAAAGAATTATCTGGTTTGCGGAACCGGAAACAAAAGCGAAATCCTTATAGGCTACTTTACCAAACATGGCGATGGCGCATGTGATATGGAGCCTATCGGAGATTTGTATAAAACCGAAGTATACAGATTAAGCGAATTCCTGAACATCCAAGATGAAATCATCAAAAAGCCTCCAAGAGCAGGCCTCTGGGCCAACCAGACCGATGAGGACGAAATCGGAATGAGCTATAATCTGCTTGACAAAATCCTATATCTCTACACAGAAAAAGATATGGAAAATACCCAAATTGCTGAAAAGCTTGAAATTTCAGCTGATGACGTTGATATGATTATCGAAAAGATTGCCCGGAGCGAACACAAAAGCAAAGTTCCGGAATTCCCCAAAAAAACAACATTATAATGGTGATTTAGTGAGCGAAAATATTGAAAAGAAATGGCAGAAGAAATGGGCAGATGCAAAACTGTTTGAATCAAACCCTGATGAGAGAGAAAAACTATACCTTACCGTTGCTTTCCCATACCCTAGCGGAGCAATGCACATAGGACACGGACGTACATATACCGTACCTGACGTTTATGCAAGATTCAAAAGAATGGAAGGCTACAACGTATTGTTCCCGATGGCATGGCACGTGACCGGAGCTCCGGTTATCGGAATAGCCGACAGGATCAAGAGAAAAGACCCATGGACACTTGATTTGTACCACAGGGTCCACGGCGTTCCAAAGGAAACCCTGCCTAAGCTTGAAGACCCTGAATTCATTGTAAAATACTTCTCAACAGAATACCATGAAGTGATGGACGAGATGGGATATTCAATCGACTGGAGAAGGGAATTCAGAACAATCGATCCGACCTACAAGAAGTTCATCGAATGGCAGATTACCACCCTGTATGAAAAGGGACTGGTTGCAAAGGGAGAGCACCCCGTAAAATACTGCCCGAACTGTGACAACCCTGTCGGAGACCACGATTTGCTCGAAGGTGAAGGAGTAGGCGTCAATGAACTGACACTATTGAAATTCCCAATTGAAGATAAGATTTTAGTTACCGCAACCCTTAGGCCTGAAACCATCGTTGGAGCAACAAACATCTGGCTGAACCCTGATGTCGAATATGTCTTGGTTAATGCCGAAGGCGAAAAATGGGTAATTACAAAAGAAGCTCACTATAATTTATCCAACCAAATCAAGGATTTGGACATCATATCTGAAATTGACCCTAATGAATTAATAGGAAAAATGGCTAAAAATCCATTCACCGGAGACGAACTGCCAATTTTCCCTGCAAGCTTTGTTAGCGCATCCTACGGAAGCGGTGTCGTATTTTCCGAACCTGCAGATGCACCTGCAGACTACATTGCACTTCAGGACTTGAAGAAAAACGACGAAATGATAGCCAAATACAATTTAGGCGGCATCATTGAAAACGTGGAACCTATTCCGGTATGTACCCTTAAGGGCTATGGGGAAATCCCTGCAGCAGACATCATCGAAAGATTAGGAATTACTGACCAAAACGATGAAAAGCTGCATGAAGCCACCAATGAGCTGTACAAGCAGCAACACAGTAAAGGTACAATCATCGAATCCATTCCTGACTTTGGCGGAATGAAAGTTCGCTTTGCACGTGAAGAGCTCAAAGAGAAACTGATAGCCGAGAACATGGCAACAATCATGTATGACTTTGCCGAAAGGCCTGTAGTGTGCAGATGCGGAAACAACTGTGTCGTCAAAATCATGGATGACCAATGGTTCATGAAATACGGAAATGAGGAATGGACCGAAAAGACCCTGGAAGTG
>CACWUH010000131.1 GCA_902764015.1 uncultured Methanobrevibacter sp.
CAATGGCACAGGTATTCCCCAGTCCATGTCACGGGTCAAAATCCAGTCGTTGAGGCCTTCGGCAAGCCAGTTGGTTGCATAGTTTTTCACGTTTGCAGGAAGGTTGTCGTTGTTTGCAATGTATTCCTTTAAATCATCCTCAAACTCTGAGAGCTTGAATGCATACTGGAAGGTGTCCTTTATTACAGGGGTTGTTCCGCAGGTTATGCAGTGCGGCTCGTCGAGCTCTGTCGGGTCAAGTGCCTTTCCGCACTTTTCGCAGTGGTCTCCCCTCGCTTCGGACCCGCAAACAGGACACAGCCCTTCCACGTATCTGTCAGGCAGGAATTTATTGCAGTTAGGACAGTACAGCTGCTGGATGTCTTCCCTATAAATCAAATCATTATCGTATAATGTTTTAAAGAAGTTCTTGGCAATCTCGTAGTGTGCCTCATCGGTGGTTCTTGTGAAGTTGTCCAATGAGATGTTCATGGACTCTACATCCTTTACAATCATATCGTGATATCTTTTTGAAATTTCAATCGGTTTTTTGTTTTCCTTGTCTGCCTTCACTGCAATCGGAGTTCCGTGCTCATCTGTGGCGCAGACCATCAGCACATCGTTTCCTATCATCCTGTTGTATCTGGCATAGATGTCTGCCGGCAGGTATGTGGAACGGATATGCCCAAGATGGCATGGGCCGTTTATGCCCAAGATGGCATGGGCCGTTTGCATAAGGCAGTGCGCATGAAATAAAAATCTTTGACATTTATCTTATCCCCTTATCCATTTTAAACATATTATAATTATGTTTCTTATATATAATATAATTAATACTTTTAACGATGTTATAGGGAATAATCTCGAAATTGAAATTAAATAATGCCTTGGTAAAATGATTGGATTGGTTGGTGAAAATATTAAAGATGGTTTTTTATGGTTTAAAAATGGGAAAGGGAAATTTAAATGCCCTAACCCAATGGGCTAAAAAATAATTCAATATATACGATAATATTTGTTATTGGCATTATCGTATTTAAATTTTTTCAAAACAGGATTTTCCATGGGGCGAATAAAAATTCACCCAACCATCACCCACTTCAACAATATCATTCCAAAATTGATTTACAAAATGAGTTACCTATTTAAGACATGAAATAAAGACTTAAAATCATGGCTGAAGTTTCATTTATAAATCCACTGTCCGATGAGGGAAGGCTCATCATCAGGGAATACGGAGATTTAAATCAGATATTTGACGAAAACGAGTCGCTGATAGACATATGCATCCGCACAACCAACCAGAGGTTTTCAGATGACTCTCTCATTCCAAAGTCCCTTTATGATTTATGCATGAAACGGATGCAGTGGGCAATAGAAAAAAAGAATAACACCAATTTCACCCAGGCCGAATTCGAATACCTCACCAATCAGGAGCTATTTGCCCAGGACGTTGTGGCTTTCCACATACTCTGCCAGGCAATAGCCATACAGTTCAACCTGGGATCACGAGAAACAAGACTGTTCATTGAATCACAGGGCGCACTCATTCTGGAAAGGCTTGCAAAGATTCCGCCGATGTCAAGGGCGGAAATAATTGATGAGGTTCTTGACGAGGTCAAGGTCGACGGAGCGATTGGCTGGAAGTCCCTGAGCGAAGTGATTGCCACAAAAAAACTCAAGATGACTGATTTGCTAATCGATGGCGGTGACATCGTTCTCCAGCAGGATGACTTCATGTACCGCTTTGGTGAGGAGTTCACAGACAGAAGCCCCGAAAGGATGTACAACATACTGGTCGGCGACAGCGTCAAGGAGCAGATCCTTTCAAGGGTCATGATGCAGAAAACCGAAGAGTATATTGCAAGAATCAAGGAGATGTCTGCCAGGGTGGAGATGCATCCTGCAATCGTGAAGATTGGCGAAGACCTGAAGGATTTCATTCCAAGTGAAATCAGCAAATACAACCAGTACTATGCAGGAAGCGGCGGAATCTACGGTTCCGTTGAGGCCGGTAAATTGAACCCTGAAGCATTTCCTCCATGCATCAAGGCAACCGTCGAGGGCGTGTCCTCCGGAGGGCGTAACGATGCAATCGTACTTTTACTGACATCATTTGCCTCATATGCAAGGCTTTATCCAAGGATTTTCGCATCAGATGAGACAGTCAAGGTTTCAGACATGGACCCTGACTTGAGCATAACCGAAAACGAGATATTGCCGCTGATATTTGACGCCGCAGACAACTGTACGCCACCTCTCTTTGATGACCAGCCGCAGGAAAAGATAAACATCATATCAAAGCTGGGCTTCGGGATGCATGAGCGCGTCGACATCAACCATGAGGGCGAGACAAAATGGTACACTCCGATGAGCTGCGAAAAAATAAAGATACACCTGCCTAACCTTTGCCATCCCGACAAGTCATGCAAGGGAATAAACAATCCTCTGTCATGCTATGGGCGCAAGAA
This sequence comes from uncultured Methanobrevibacter sp., assembly GCA_902764015.1. Classification (GTDB taxonomy): domain Archaea; phylum Methanobacteriota; class Methanobacteria; order Methanobacteriales; family Methanobacteriaceae; genus Methanocatella. The sequence continues at coordinate 2,451 of CACWUH010000131.1, forward strand.
GTTCCAGCTGGATAAGGAAGCTCCTAAAGACTAGACTGTGAAAACTCGAAAGGATTGTGGTTTTCGTATATGGCATCATAATACTTGTTTAGAATCTTTGATTCCCACATGTTGTAGTTTGCCTGCTCTTCTTTTTCAAAATTATATGCCAGTATTCCGACCGTGCGCTCGTACTCGTCGATTCCCTTCATCTCACAGAACTCAGTTATGATGTCGGGAATGTACTCGCAGGGATCATCACTGCTGAAGTCAAGAAACTCAACATACTCTGCTTTTGAAAAGAAGTCCTCTTCACGCACTGGCTCCTCATGGGATTCGATTGTGAAAAGCTCGATGTATATTTCAGTGGCGAAATGCAGCTGATTTAAATCTATGCCCAGGCCGTAGACGCTTCCTGTTTCAAGGTTCAATATAGTGTGGCCTGTCTTTATGCCTGCCTGCCAGTTGTCATAGGCAGGCTTCACGATATCCTCAGGGGATAGTGATGAAAGCACTGTCTTCAGGTGTTCGACTCCAATCACTTCGACGTATTCATTCATGATATTATATCTCCCATTACATGATAATAAATTAATCCTAAATTATGCCCTCTTTTTTAGCTCACTGCATGCAACCCTACGCACTGATTTGTCAGGGTCATTTTTTGCAACATCACACAATGCCCACTTGTCCTTCAGATTGGGGTTTCTGCAGATTCGCATGCGGACGTTTTCATTGCCCGAGTCCTTAAGGATATCCCTCATCATCCCCTCGTCGGTGATTCGGCTGCATGCATCAAGGGCAAGGTATCCGTTTGGATAACGGTCTATTACCCTTTTGAAGACCTCATTGTCTTTCAGATTCGGATTTCTGCAGGCGATGCGACGGATGAACTCACTTGAATCATTGAAAACGATTGAAGCCAAGGTCTTTTCATCCTCAATCCTTCCGGCCGCCACGATTCGAAGCTGTCGGAAGAGTCGCCGTATGCGATTTCATAAAATACCTTTTGGTCCTTGAGATTTGGATTTTTGATGGCGTGGTTGCGCCTGAATTCATCCTCATCTGTAAGGGCAATCTCCTTTAGCACTTCCTCGTCATTGAAGTTGGGATTTTTCAAAAGGGCCTTTCTTGAAAAGTGGCCTTCGATGTGGGCGAAAAGGCCGTTTAAAATCGCACTGTCATCAATCTTATCTATTGCGGAATCGGCAACAAAGTCGCCTGAATTTTTAGCTTTAGCTATTTCCTCAAGAAGGAAGTTGTCAACAAGATTCGGGTTTTTGACGGCACACAGTTGCACATATTCGTCATCACTGTTTGTGATAAAATCATACAGGAACTGCTCGTCGCATAAGTTGGGATTGGCCAGCGCATGCTTTTTCACTTCACTGTCATCATCATTTAATGCAATTTCCTTCAGCATACCTTCATCCGTGAGCCTGTATGCGGCAAGACATCTTGCTTTGGCATTTGGAGATTCATATGCGATTTTGACAAGGACGCTTTCATCATTTATCCTTTCAATGACAACCTTAGGGTTGATTACATTTCTTTCACTAAATGCCAGACCTTCCAGAAAATCTATATCGGAGAGATTCGGGTTTTTGATTGCTTCTGCTATCACATGGCGATGGCCGTCGGTCATGATGACTTTTTTAAGTGTCTCCTCATCGCAATTGGCGCTTTTGACCGCTTCGGAGCGAATCTCATAAAGCCTGTCATTCAGAGCCAAATCAGCCAGCATGTCGCCTGATTCAATCTTTCTTATGGCGGCAATCCTCACATTCTTCTCAGAATCGCCTGTTGCAATGCCTTCCAGCATGTCCTGATTTTCGATATGGCCAATGATTTGGGTGAGCAGGTCCATGATTGCTAGGTTTGGTCCGGAAAAGAGATATGCACCGTCCTTGATGTCATCCATCGATTCGAACAGTCTTATGAAGTATTCCTCCGATTTGAGTTTCTCCAATGCTAGCTGCCTTACCTGATATGGGTTGATATATCTCCTGGAGGGCATGGACCTTGACTGCATATAGTCTCCGATATATGTCTCGTCATTCATTGCCAGCTCAAAGAGGATGTCCTCATTGTCTGTCAAATCCACAAGCATGCGGGGGTAATACCTGTCCGTGTTCATCAATCCCCTGAAAAAGTTCAAGTCCTGAATTTTCGAAAGGGCAGTTGTCCTCACCCATTTGTCGGGGTCATTGAGGGCAATCTCCTTTAATATATTCTGGTCAGTGACCTTTCCGGCAGCGTTCATCCTGGCGATTGGGCTTGAATCGTTGAGGGCATGGTCTTTGAGGATGTCCTGATCATTGAAGTTGGGATTCATCATCGCATGCTCGATGAGGATTTTCTCTTCACACCCCTTGATGAAATCCTTCAGGAATGATTCGGGCAGATGGGAATTGAGAAGGGCGCGCGCCTTAAAGAGGATATGGCAATGGCCGTTTATCAAATCGATTATCGTCTCCTCGCTTGACAGGCAGTCTATGATGCAATGGCCGATGACTTGCCCATCATCAATGTCAAGCATGTCTAAAAGAAGGGATTCGTCCCTGATCAGTTTGATGGCTTCGCATCTGCAGTTCTCGTTCAGTTGCCTGTCTTTGGCGATGCATACCAGCTCATCATCGCCAAGCCGCTTCATTTCATTAATCCTTTCAATCTCGAAATCGCAGTGCCTTTCCATGATTTAAGATATGTATCCGTCATTATAAAAGAGTTGCCATATCTGCACAAAAGCACACAGGCGCACTTTCCCAAATAATATATACTTTAAGAAAGTAACCTATAATCATGTTTTCCAAAGCTACAATCAAGGAGCGAAGGCAATACTACCGTGAGGAATGGGACCCCAAGGACCTTCCCGCTTTCATCGCAACCGACATCAAGAAAAGGGAGTTCGGATTTGACCACAACGGCCGTGGCCCAAACGACAGGTACAAGGTCTTCGGCGGAACCGAGTCCCTTAGAAAGTTCCTCAGATACAAGGCGCCCTTTGCTGCTTATATTTCGGTGGCATTCTACAACAACCCCAGAAGAAGGGAGGACTGGCTCAAGGCCGAATACATCTTTGACGTAGATGCCAAGGACATCCCGATAAGGTCCTGCCAGTGCAAGGATACTGGATAAGGAGATGATGGTGGCCGGCAGCGAATTAAGATCAGAAGTCCTTAAATATGCCGCCGGAGCAGAAGTTCCCAAATCCCAGTTCATGAACTCCGAGGTTTCAAACCAGAGCTTCAACTTCGAGCACTTCACGATACCTGTGGGATACCAGAGGATATTCACCGACAGGGTCAAGTTCAACATCCAGCATCTGGTTGGAAACGAGAAGATTGACGGGATAAACGCAAAGCTCATGAAGGACATCATAGCTTCAAGGCACCACCTTGAAAATGACAACTGGGGATTGTTCAAAAAAGACATAGGCCCGAGACGCTACAAGAACCTTGTAGAGGCCATGGCAAGGGTGAATCTTGCAACCATCGACGCCAAGGTATCGATAGATTTGAAAAGGATTTTGAGACTGCCAACATCCCTTCACTCAAAGGTGAGCATGAAGTGTATGGAAGTGAAAAATCGAGAGACCTTCGACCCCTTCGACAAGGCGGTTCCGAAATTCGTATATGAAAGAAAAGGTGTGTAATCATGGATAAGGTATTAAGAGAGATATTAAGAAAGAATCAGTATTTTGAAGAGATTAATGAAAACAGGTTCGTCCCTGAGTATCTGGGACTTATCGTCAACGGCGTGGTGGTCTATCATGTCAACTGGATTGACCTTGTCGGAAACGAGATAATATTCATGCACAAGGACATACAGACTCATCCGATCGTTTCGCTTGTCCTGGAAAACCTGAACTCACTGATGATCATCACCACCGACGGAATAAAAGAAGTGCTGTAGCTAATCGGTGCTAAAGCATTTGTCAACTATTTTTTCAGAGATTATTTCGGGAGAATCGTCTGCCGGAACCACATTCCAGTTGTATGTGAACTTCCTGGACTTTTCGCGGTTTTCCCTGAGCGAATCGATGTTTTCAAACATTTCGGTCTCCTCGTCCCTGGAGCCTATCCTTCTAAGGGATTCTTCAGGCGTAATATCCAAAAAGAACATGCAGTCTGAGGTTGGAAGGACAAAAGCCACAATCTTGTAGACGATGGTGTTAATAACATCCGGAAGGTACATCACCGCAAGTATATATCTTGAAAAGATTAATACATCCACGTCGTCGTTTTTGCAGTACATCTGAACCGACCTTATCGCATCAAGTCCGAAATAGACCGTTGCCTTTATCTTATTTATTTTTCCGGTTTTGAGAAGCGCCTGCTTTGACTTTCTTCCGAACTTATTGTCGCAGCACGGATGGGAGCGGACAGTGACCTTTCGGCCCTTTTTCTCATATGCATCGGCCAGGAGGTTTACCTGCGTATCCTTTCCCGAGCCGTCCAAACCGTCAATGACAATAAACTTCCTCATCCAAAACCACCTAAATGTCGTAAAACTCAGTGTATGTCGAATTCCTCTCTATCGGATTTCTGCCCAAATCCTTCACCATTCTGCTCAGGGTTTCGATTGATGCGTCAACACCGTCGGGAGCACCTGAAGCCTCCGACAGTTCGTCTCCGCCCAATGTGCCTCCAAGGTCATTGGCGCCGGCGGTCAGGACCACCTGTGCGAACCTGAAGCCCATCTTCACCCATGACACCTGGATATTCGGGATTAAGTCTCTAAGCATCAGCCTTGAAACAGCATAGAGCTTCAAATCCTGGGTTCCGGTTGCCCCGAGGTTTTTCTGGCCCTCCAGAAATATCGGTGAAAACTCATGCATGAACGTCATCGGGATGAACTCAGTAAATCCTCCGGTTTCCTGCTGGATGCTTCTTATGATATCAATGTGTTCAACCCTTTCCTCCATGGTCTCGACATGGCCGTACATTATTGTTGCCGAGCCCTTGATTCCGACCTCCTGGGCGGCCTTTACAGTGTCGATCCATTCTGCCACGCTCACCTTTTCAGGACATATTATCTCCCTTGAACGGTCGGTTAGAATCTCTGCAGCTGTTCCGGGCAATGTGTCAAGGCCTGCGCTTTTAAGCATCTCAAAGCCTTCGGCCACATCCATTCCGGATGCAAGGCAAGCGTCCCTTATCATGGTCGGCGAAAAGCCGTGGATTGAAACATCAGGATAGTTGTCCTTTAAAAGATTAAGCAGGTGCAGGTAATAATCCATGTCGGCATCGGGATGCACCCCTCCCATCAGGGTGAATTCACGGGCGCCGTTTGAAGCGGCTCCATCTGCCTTTTCAAGGATCTGCTCGTCGTTGAGTATATATGCATCCGGGTCATCAGCATCCTTTCCGAATGCACAGAAACCGCATCTCACCGTGCAGATATTAGTGAAGTTGATATTGCAGTTGTTAATGAATGTCACGTTGTCTCCAACGATTTGGTGTCTTAAAAAATCAGCAGTTGCAAGCAGGGGATGGATTTCGCTTCCCCTGATATTCATCAAATGGTTTGCCTCTTCAACGGAAATGTCCTCGTCAAGGGATTTGGTCAATATCCTTTCCGTCTTTGAGGAAACGGGCAGTTCATCAAACATAATTTTATATTGGATTTGAATAAATAAATAGGTTACTATTACTTTTAATGTTGATTGGTTTAAAATTTGGGTAATTGAACCTCTCCGGCTTTAAGAAGCCGGAGATTCTTAGGCCATGCCTATTGTTTCGTCAAAGCATTTCCATTCATAATGATATATGAATTTGCCTTGA
>CACWUH010000132.1 GCA_902764015.1 uncultured Methanobrevibacter sp.
AGAAAGAGCAATAGACCAATTACCTCCTGAAGTATTTGAACACAAAAGATTCAAAATTCCTAAAGCTTATTCAGATATCCAAGGTAATAGAACATTCATCAAGAACTTTAAAGACGTTGCAGAAGGCCTGAACAGAGATCCACAACATCTGTTGAAATTCCTTATGAGGGAATTGGGTACTGCAGGAAACATTGAAGGCCAAAGGGCAATCCTGCAAGGTAAATTCACCCACTACCTGATTAATGAAAGAATCGAGGATTATGTGGACAAATATGTAATCTGCCACGAATGCAACAGGCCAGATACAAGAATCATCAGAGAAGGAAGAATATTCTTGCTTAAATGTGCTGCATGCGGTGCAACAGCACCTTTAAAAACATTATAATTCTACTTCTTTACCTATTTTTAGAGATAACATGTTTTGTCCAGAGTGCGGAAGTACAGATAATGAAATGGTTGGAGACATCTGCATAGACTGTTTTCTAAAAGAGTTTCAGATGATTGAACTTGAAAGACGCATTGAAGTTCAAATCTGCAGCCACTGCAACAGCAAACTTGAGGAAGGCAAATGGAGCGATGAGTTCATTCCAGAAGAGGAAATCATCTACCGCGCACTCGAGAGAAACATCAAAATCGCAGATGAAGTTGAAAACGAAATCATCAACCTTGAGATAGACCAGATCAAAGGTACAATAGCCTATTGCTATGTCGAGGTTGTCGGCGAAGTTCACGGAGCACAGATAGAGGAAACCCATGACTGCGAGGTCAAAATCCTTAAGACTGTTTGTCCGACCTGCAGCAAGATGCAGTCAGGTTATTATGAAACTGTAGTGCAGTTCAGGGCAGATTCAAGGGAGATAAAGGCTGAAGAATATGCCAAGGCCGATGAAATCGTTGAAAGGACATTGACAAAGCAGTCAAAAAGCGACAAGCTGGCATACTGTCCGCAGATTGCAAAACTGAAAGAGGGATACGACTACTACATCGGCTCATTCAAGTCAGGCCATAAGGTGGCCGAAGCGCTTACAGAAGAATTCGGAGGCATCGTGAAGGAATCCCCAAGGCTCATCAGCGAAGACAAATCCACCGGAAAGGGACTTTACAGGGTTTGGATTTCCGTCAGAATCCCTGAATTTGAGATAGGCGATTTCATTGAATTTGAGGATAAGATACTGCAGGTGCACAGCATCAGCAAAAGCAGCGTTGTTGGAGTCGACATCACAACAGACAAGAAGCACAACATTCCTATGAAGAACATGGGAAACATCAGACTCGTCAAGAAATCCTCCGACATGGAAACCGCAACAATAATCTCAAAATCTCCGCAGTTCCTGCAGATTTTAGATCCTATCGATTATTCTGCAGTGGATTTGAACATGAAAGAGGAATACGATAGCCTGAATGTTGGCCAAGAAGTGAAACTCATCAGAATTGACAATAACATTTATTTAATGATTTAAGTGATAGAATGAACATTGAAGAAAAGATTCAATTGATTGAAGAAGGAACATTGGAAGTTATAGACACAGAAGAACTGAAAGAGGTTCTTGAAAAAGACGAGCCTATAGCTTATACCGGTTATGAACCTTCAGGGAAAATCCATTTGGGGCATGCCGTAACCGTGCAGAAACTGAAGCAACTGCAGAAGCTGGGCTTTAAGATAAAAATCCTTTTGGCGGATTATCATGCATTTCTGAACGGCAAGGGAACCATTGAGGAAATTGCCGAAACTGCAGAGTACAACAAAAGATGCTTCCAGGCATTGGGACTTGACGAGACTACCGAATTCGTTTTGGGATCATCTTTCCAGCTGGAACCTGACTATACCGATAAAGTTTATCAATTGGCAACAATGACCACATTGAAAAGGGCAAGAAGAAGCATGGACCAGGTAAGCCGTGCGGATGACAATCCGAAAGTGGCAAGCGTGCTTTATCCGATCATGCAGACAGTCGACATGGCCGCATTGGAAGTGGACATTGCACTTGGAGGAATGGAGCAGAGAAAAATCCAGATGTTGGCACGTGAAAACCTGGAAAAGATAGGTGAAAACGTTCCCGTCTGCATCCATACACCGCTATTGCACGGCCTTGACGGAGACGCAAAGATGTCATCAAGCAAGGGAAACTATATTGCTGTGGATGACTCCGTTGATGTGATTGCCAAGAAAATCAAGAAGAGCTTCTGTCCTCAGGGGGAAGTTGAAGGAAACCCTATGATTGAGATTGCAGAAACCTTCGTTTTCCCTAATCAAGATACCTTACTTATCAAAAGGCCTGAAAAGTTCGGTGGAGACATCGAGCTTACGCACGACGAGCTGATAAAGGACTTCAGCGAAGGCAACTTGCATCCGATGGACTTGAAAAATGGAATCAAGGACTTCTTAATTGAGTTCTTTGCACCTGTAAGAGAATTTATGGAGGAAGACTGATGGCAGAGGAAAAAGAAGAATACGAAATGGGCCTGCCAAACGGCGTTGGCGAACAGATGCTTGCTCATGCATTCGAAAAGTTCGACATCAAACTGGAACAGACCGAATTTGGCCCTAAAATAATTGGAGAATATGAGGAACTTGTAAAAGCAAGGGACTTTCTGGAAAACGCCATTCGCGAAAGATTAGCAGAATTGGAAGGGAAAAAATAGTTTTCCCACGCCATTTTTTATCTTTTCCATCATACAATGAATAGTATTGACCCATTAATTTCTTTTCTAACAGATTCTTGAACCTCTCCGGCTTTAAGAAGCCGGAGATTCTTAGGCCATGCCCATTGTTTCGTCAAAGCATTTCCATTCATAATGATATATGAATTTGCCTTGACCAATAGGCATGAAATCTACTAAGCATAGCACCGTTGAACCAGCGGCG
>CACWUH010000133.1 GCA_902764015.1 uncultured Methanobrevibacter sp.
CTATTTTTTTAAAATTTATTAACAATTAAAAATATAATATTATTTAATGCTGGTTTTAAAGAAAGTAAAAAAACAGTGGAGACTGTATCCGATAGGCTCACCGAAGGGAGCGCTGAATCACAAGAGGGAACCTGAATTTGTTGGAAACATCAAGTTCGCTAATCAGGGCGACACATTAGCCATCTCCAGATTCGTGGCCGACTACAACTTCAAGGACAACTCCACATTAAACGAAAAGCTTATACCTCCAGGAGAGGTCATCAAGCTGTTGCGCTCACAGGCGGTTTTTCTAGCAACCCCCGACAGGGATGTGGAGAATTTCCTGAAATCATTGAACATCAAGGTCAGAAAGACTCGAGTCTGCGACTACTGTGCATATGAGGGAAACATCACAATCGTCAACTCATCCTATTCATATAAGTTCCACAATCAGTTGATCTGCAAGGACTGCGCTTACGATACCATAAAGCAGGAACTGAAGCTTCAGGGCTTTGACAAAAAGATTTTCAGAAATCTTAAAAAGACACTGGAAAAGACAGGCAGTCTGGAAAAGACCCTGTCTGTCCTGGACCCTCACTTTGACCCTTTGAAGAACAGAAAACTCACATTGTTTGACAAAACCAGAAAGTCAAAGCACATCATACCTCCGGTTGACATGAAAAGACTAAAGATTCCAAAGGAGTTCAAGGAGGTGCTGCTGAACTCGGGAAACACCAAACTATTGCCTGTCCAATACCTGGCCATTAAGGAGGGACTTTTAAAAGGGGAGGACCTGTTGGTGGTCAGCGCAACCGGTTCGGGAAAGACCCTGGTCGGTGAGCTTGCGGGAATCACCGAGGCCCTGAAAGGCAGGAAGTTCGTTTTCCTCACTCCTCTTGTCGCACTTGCAAACCAGAAGTATCGCGATTTCAAAAGGAAATACTCAAAATTGGGTTTGAAGGTGGCAATCAAGGTTGGCCGAAACCGTGTAAAGGCAAAGGGAGAGCTGAACTTTCCGGATTCGGATGTATCTAAAGCGGACATTGTGGTTGCAACTTATGAGGGAATCGACTATCTTTTAAGAAACGGCAGCTCCAATACTCTTTCAAACTTGGGTGTTGTCCTGATTGATGAGATTCATATGATTGATGATGAGGACCGTGGAACCCGCCTCAACGGCCTGATTAAGAGGGTCAAGCATCTCTATCCGAAAACCCAAATCATCGGGCTTTCAGCAACGGTTAAAAACCCCGAATTTTTGGCTGATGAGTTCAAAATGAAACTGGTGGAGTATTCTGAAAGGCCTGTTCCTTTGGAGCGTCACCTTGTTTATGTCAGAAACGAGTCTCAAAAAAGGCACATCATGCAGAGGCTGGTCAAAAGGGAATTCAACACAAAATCAAAGAAGGGCTTCAGGGGCCAAACCATCATATTTACAAATTCAAGGCGAAAGACTCATCAGATCGCCAATTTCCTGAACAACAAGCATGTCAATGCCCAGGCATATCATGCAGGATTGTCATATTATAAGAAGGAAAGGATAGAGAAGGATTTTGACAGGGGCAGGATTTCCTGTGTCGTCACGACTGCAGCTCTGGCGGCGGGCGTGGACTTTCCGGCTTCGCAGGTGATATTCGACTCACTGGTCATGGGAAACAAATGGATCAATCCCAACGAATTCGCACAGATGCTTGGACGTGCGGGAAGGCCTTCCTATCACGACAGGGGAATAGTATATCTCCTGCCTGAAGTGGGCAATGACTTTGCAGGCGAATCGGAAGAGGCAATGGCATTGGACTTATTGGAAAGCAACAGCGATGACGTATACATAGAATACGATGAGGAGTCCTCCTATGAGCAGATACTTGCAGACATCTCGTCGACATCCATCAGGTCTCTCGATGAGCTGAACAGCTTCTATAGAAACATCGATGTTCCGGTCAGCATAGACATTGCAGTTGATGAGATGGTGAATCTGGGAATGATTAGCAGGTCTGCAAACGGCAGGCTGGAGGTCACCAGATACGGCAGGGCCACTTCGGTTTCGTTCCTGTCGATTGATGAGGCGGAATTCATCAAGAACACCCTCAATGACCGTGAGTATCTCAAAAGGTATGTCGGCCTGTCGCCGATGTACAAGAAAAAGGACAGCTACGACAAGCTTAAGGTGCTGATTTTGGCCATGGCGCTTGACCTGGAGATGTTTGAAAACGCATATCTTTCAAGCGTTATACACAACCAGATATCAAATGCCCTTAAAATCAAATTCTCTACAAGGCTCTTTGCGGAATCCACATTGGACATAATCTCCTCTGGAGAGGCCATTGAAAAGGTGGACAAGAAATTCCAGGATGCATTGATTGGCCTTCAGACTGATTTTATGCAGTGCAGATGTCAGGATAGGCCGTTCTGCAGTTGCATGCAAAGGGGAATTTCAGAAGTGATTGTTCATGAAAGGCTCAAGGGTAAAGACCCGCAGGACATATCGAATAAGCTTTTCAGAAAGTATCAGATTCAGGTCTATCCTGGAGACATCTTCTCATGGCTGGACAATTTCGTCAAGAATTTAGATGCAATTAAGAGAATCTCAAGTTCATTTAATAAAAATAATATAGTTAAAAAAACAAACTTTTTAATCGAGAAAATAGAAAACGGGTGAATAAATGTTTGCTGAAGGAAAAATATTAATAGGTTGTAATGAAGACGACAACGTGTTTTTGTTGCCGAAGCTTGCTAACCGCCATGGTTTGATAGCCGGTGCTACCGGAACTGGTAAGACTGTTACTTTAAAGGTCTTGGCGGAATCATTTTCGGATTTGGGAGTTCCAGTATTTCTGGCAGATATGAAAGGCTCTTGACGAAAAAGGATTCAAATTCAAGGAATATCCTGTCGAGTTTTGGGATCTCTTTGGCCAAAAGGGCCTTCCTGTAAGAGTGACACTGTCTGAAATGGGTCCTGTCTTGCTTTCAAAGATTTTAAATCTGTCTGAAGCACAATCCGGTGTATTGAACATCGTGTTCAGGGTTGCAGATGAGAATTCCCTTCCTATTATTGATTTGAAAGATTTGAAATCCATGATCAATTATGTTGTGGAACACAAGGACCAGTTTGAAAGCCAATATGGTGCAATAGCTGAAAAGTCGGCAAATACAATACTGAGAAGTCTGATTACTCTCGATGACCAGGGCGGAAACGATTTCTTCGGCGAGCCTGCACTTGAAATCAACGATTTCATGCAGGTCGATGACAACGGATGCGGCGTAATAAATATTTTGGATGCCCAGAAACTATCACTGTCTCCTGAAATATACTCAACATTCCTGCTTTGGATGCTGTCCACTCTGTTTGAGGACTTGCCTGAAGTGGGGGATA
>CACWUH010000134.1 GCA_902764015.1 uncultured Methanobrevibacter sp.
AATCGCTCCGGTAATGCCTCCCGCAAAGATGCTTTTGAACTTGCCATAATCGATATTGAGCTCATAGAAGGGGTTCTGGTGCGGTATTGTCGATGAGTCGTTCAGGCTAAAGAGTATTGTGCTTATTCCAAAAAGGCCTGAGAATGTGCACATCAATGTTATCCCTGATGAAATCGGTGTTTGAAAGATGATCCATCCCAAAATCCCAGAAAGCACAAAAAGAAGCGACGCCCACAGGAAATCCCTGAAGTTTCTGCTCAAACGATGGGTCAGATAGACTGAAGCCACAAGCAGTATCATCCATGTGTAGGGCTTGCTTACGTCATGAAGCACCGGAAGGGCTATCGCAAAAATCGGAAGCATCAGTATCGTCACGATTATCGCTCCGAACCCTCCGACGGACACGATTCTTATGACCTCTTTTGACCTTCCCTGAAGCACCATCCTGTGTCCCGGCAGTATTGACGTTGCCGTTCCCTCCTGGGGCACTCCAAGAAGCATCGATGGGACGAACTCTATGAGGGCATGGGCGATAGACATCGAGACCATGAGCACGCATAGAAATTCCGGTGACACGATTGTCAAAAGGAATGTCGAGGACGCAAAAAGTATCGCTCCGGCCGTGTTGACGTGTATTCCGGGTATCATTCCGGTTGTAGTTCCAATTGCTATTCCTATAAAACATGCTATAACTAACTCTATCATAGCTATTAATTGAACTAACTATGATTTAAAGCTTGTTGAAGCCATTTAGCAATATTTACTTCGTTTTAGCATATTCAGACGGTTTTGAAAAATTGTCGCCATTAAGTTTAAATGTTATTAAGGTGTTAATATTAACTATGGCTAACATCAAAAAGGTCGGAGTAATTTTAATAGGGTTCTTTGTGGCTCTGCTTATGGTTTCGTTTTTCATAGGTTCTGCAGTCAATCTGCTCGTTCCGCCTTCCGAAGCGGTTCCGGGCGACAAGATCATTGAGGATATTGGAGGAGACAACGTTCTGGTTGCAACCTTAAAGGGATGTGCGGAGGTAGGCAGAAGCGACATTCCCGACGGCAGCTTTAGGACGAATTCAAATAATGACCTCGTCTGGAGGAATGCCAAAAACATCAGCTATGTCGATACCTACGGCAAAAAGGGCAATATGATTGTATGGAAGGATTCACCTCAAAACTATCCTGACCTAGAAAGCAAGGAAAAGATAAAGTACGTTTCCGATTACATCGATTCGATGAACGGCACATGCTTCGTGGCAAATTTCCCCGACAAGGATGCCGTCTATGGAATAATCCTTGAAGGCGATGAGATTGAATACTCCGAATCCGAACTTATGTACACTATCTTAGGTTTGAACCGCTCCGGATTCATACAGACATATTCCACATCCAGCTATGACTATTCGGGTGGCTACAGCGGAGGCTCCAGCCATTATCATACGGTGGTTCCCGACAGATACACATTGTCAAGGACAGACCCCGGCGCCTACTATGACCATTACGAATACGGCGACAACTATGATATCGACAACTATCTTGAATCCGAAGGGTTTGACTAGGATTTCTGCAAATATCTTAATCTTTAAATAGTATTTGTAACAAGTTATTACCATGAACAAAAAAATCGTCATCATTTTAGCAATACTTGCAGTCTGCATTCTGCTTGCAAGTCCGGTTGCGGCAAAGCAGAAGGTGAAGGTCAAAATCTCAACCGACGACTGCATAACCAAGAACAAGGGTTATATCGTAATCAAACTTCTCGACAAGAACAACAGGGAAATCAGATCAAACGGGATGATTAAATACACTGTCACCGATGAAAGTGGCCATTACAAATGGGTTTCGAAGTCATACGGAAGCGGAATTCGGGTCAAGTATGACGTGGGCAACTACAACGTCAATGTCGAGTTCAAGGGGGATTCCAAGTACAAGCCTGCCGAAAAGAATGAGGACATCACCGTAACAAATGATTTTGATGCCTATACATATTATGACAATCACAACTGGGGCTTGAACCAGGAAATCGACGACTATATCGGAGACAACTACTGGAATGAGGAAATCTATGATGATGTGGATGATCCTGAAAATGAAGCATGGAATATATAAAAAGAGGTGATTGGTGTTTATTTTGGAGGAGAGTTAAACACCAATTCGTGTTTTTGGGAAATTATTGGCAGAAGATTTCCCAGCATCAAATCAGAAAATTGTGGAAAGCCGATTCGATGCGAAATATTTATATTTTGGAGATTGTATTTAATTGACTAATACTATGTTTTGTCAAGTGATAAATTTAGGTGCGCCTAAATTCATGTCACTTGTATAAAAGTTGGTTGTCATAGTATATAAAGCTTTCTAAATTTTTAGGCATACCTAAATTTTAAATCATATGTCTTCAGGTTTCCATAATTCATTCTGCTTTCAAAAATGGAAAAATTATATATTCTATGAATCATATACAAAATAATAGAATTCCAAATTTATATTTTTTATAAATTGGATTCTAAAATTCAATGCAATTTATAGTCCTATGGTGTAATGGCAATCATACGAGTCTCTGGAACTTGTGACTCCGGTTCGACTCCGGATAGGACTATTTCCTTATTTTTTCATAGTATTTTCTTATTTTCACATTGATTGATGGAATGATTGATATTGATAGTTATATATTAGTAGTTGGTGAATTATCTGATAATTATCTAATCTTTGAAATCTTTTTTCATGTTAGATTTATCTTAATAATGAAAGAATACCCCGACCTCTTTAAGGTCGGGGATGAATTTCAGATAGGGTGTACTTTTGTATTTAGGTATTTTTTTGGGTTTTAT
>CACWUH010000135.1 GCA_902764015.1 uncultured Methanobrevibacter sp.
AGATATTTCGCAATGGATTATGGAACAGGTACCGTGACTGGCAAAATTGAAAATGCCCAATACACCGTTGAGATAACCAATGAAAAGGCAGATTTGAACTTGTCAGTTGAAACTAGCCAAGTCACCTACAGCCACAACACGTTAATCTCCCTCAGCTATAATCCTAACGCTACCGGAAAGGTCAACATAACGCTTAAAAGCAAAAGATTCGAGTATACCTTTGTTGATGTGGATTTGAATGCAACGCTTTCGCTGGGAGACATTGCCGCTGATGAATATGAAATCATCATCCGGTATTCAGGTGACAGCTTATTCACAAATTCGACTGCAGCGGCAGACTTGAAGGTAGATAAGGCCAATTCAACCTTAACTGCAAATAATGTTACTTTGGACTATGGAACCGGCACCACAGTGACGGTAACAACCGATGGAACCCTTGCAATCACTGCCATAATCAATGGTGAAGAGACATTTGTCAAGGGCAGCATAATCCTGATTCCGACCATGGATGCGGGAACCTACAATCTGACAGTGACCGCAATACCTGATGAAAATCACAATGCAGTGACAAAAACAGTCACAATCACTGTCAACAGGCTCAAAACACAAATTGCGGCAAATGCAGTTACCGCAACCTACAATATCAACAAATACCTGACAATCACATTGAAGGACGCTAAAGGAAAAGCTTTGGGCGGTGTTAAGGTGACTGTCAACTTAAACGGTGCCAAGACATACACCACCGACAAAAACGGACAGATCAAAATATCAACAAAAGGCCTGGCTCCTAAGACATACATGGCCAAAATAGCATTCGGCGGCAACAAGAATTATCTTAAGTCATCCAAGAATGCCAAAATCACAGTGAAAAAGGCCAAAGCGAAACTGACTGCCAAAAGCAAGAAGTTCAAAAGGTCCAAAAAGGTCAAGAAATACACGGTTGTCCTTAAAAGCAATGTTGGAAAGCCATTGAAGAAGGTTAAGCTCTTAAAAGCAATGTTGGAAAGCCATTGAAGAAGGTTAAGCTCACCATAAAAATCAAAGGCAAGAAATACAAGAAGACCTTCAAGGCAAAAACCAACAAGAAAGGCAAGGCAACCTTCAAAATCAAAAAGCTGACCAGAAAGGACAAGTACAGGGCGGTCATCACCTACAAGGGAAACAAGTACTACACTAAGGTGACCAAAAAGGTAAAAATCACAGTCAAGTAACGGCTTCGCCAGTTACTTGTACTTTTCTTTTTTTTAATGTTTCAATGAACACCACTTTTTGAAAACATTTTATAGGAAAACCCTTATAATATTAAATAATGGGGGTATTGATATTAGAAAACGCATAATTTTGTTAATGGTTTTGGTATTCTCTCTGGCATTAATCTTGCCTGCATATGCATCTGAGCTCAATGACGGTGCCTTAAGTGCAGACAACATGACCGCTGATGAGACGATATCACAAAACGTAATTGATGGGCAGGAAAGCATGATGGCTGCATCTTCAAGTCATGATTCAGAGATAGCCGCACCTGATGAGGAAAGCTTCACTGCCCTGCAGGAAAAAATCGACAACGCACCCGAGGGCTCCACAATAGATCTTGACCATAACTATCAATACGATTCGGGATTCACGACCGACGGAATTAAGATAGAAAAGGATGAAATCACCATCAACGGCCAGGGCCACACAATCGACGCTTCAGGAAAGGGCAGAATCTTCAACATTACCGGTAACTACATCACAATCACAAACCTAATTCTGGTAAACGGGTTCAGTGAGGAAAACGGTGGCGCCATATTCTCGGCGAATTACACTACTCTAATCAATGTGACATTCACCAACAATAGCGCAAATGAGGGCGGAGCTATATATTCGGCCAACATGATTGAAATTGACGAGTGCACCTTCAAAGGCAATCATGCCGTTGAATATGGGGCAGACATCAGGTCCACCGATGCGGTGACAGCTACAAATTCGACCTTCACAAATTCCAAATCCAAATATTCTCCGGCAATACATGCCTTTAAGGATTTGGATTCCAATATGGGTCATATCAGCGTGTCGATTGAAAACTGCACATTTGAAAATCTCACAGCAGAAGTGAGCGGCGGAGCTGTTGGAGTCAGAAACCTTATTATGGCAGACATCATCAACTGCAGATTCATCAACACCACAGCAAAAAGAAATGGCGGAGCATTGATTCTCGATTCGTTCAGATACCCTGGCGATGTCAACATCAAAAACACCTCATTCATCAGTTCATGCGGCGACTATGGAGGAGCATTGCTCATTTTGGGTTGCAATCTCAATATGGGCAACTGCAGCTTCACAAACAACACTGCGCTTTATGACGGCGGAGCAATATATGCATCCTGCTGCGACATCATCATCAACGCCACGGCATTCTGCGCAAACAGGCTGGTTAATGACGATTCGGGAAACGGCGGGGCAATGTATATCGACTTTTCCACCGCATATGTCCTGAACTGCACAATAACAGGCAATGCCAAAAACGGAATCTATGCATATGACACGAATCTGACAGCAGAAAACACGACATTTTCAAAAAACGGCGAAGCGGTCCATGGAGTTTTCCTCAATTACACCCCTGTCAATGTCAACACGGGAAACGATACCCTATGCCTGAACGACACCAACTATTTCAGCATTGTGAGTGCAACAGGCATGGAACTCTCACTGGTCAACAATACCCTCAATCTCACGGCCCTTCCGTTTAGATATGACTCCAGGGACTGGGGCTGGGTGACACCCGTTAAAAGGCAGGGTTACGCCGGCTATTGCTGGGCTTTCGGAACATGCGCAGCATTGGAAACTGCACTGCTCAAGGCAACCGGAATCGAATATAACATTTCAGTAAACAATATGGCAAAGGCAATGCTTAAATATTCGAAATACGGCATAACCGATAAATTCGAAGGAGGCTTTGACTTGCAGGGAATGGAATATGTCCTAAGCTGGTTCGGCGCATTGCCTGAGCAATATGATGCATATGACGAGCTTGGAAAGATTTCCTCAATTATCCTCGGCGAGAACATCCACATCGTTGATGCGATAATCGTCGCTCCCCGCAAGAATTTCACAGACAATGACGCCCTCAAATGGGCGATACTCAAATGCGGAGCAGTAACGACATCAATCGAGGAAGGACTTTATGACGGAACCAACCTCTATCAAAACGATACCAATGACACATCCCATCAGATATGCCTTGTCGGCTGGGATGACCATTATTCCGCTTCGAACTTCGCTACAACACCTCCTGGAGACGGTGCATTCATAATCAAAAACAGCATGGGCACAGACTTCGGGGAAAACGGATACAACTACATATCCTACTATGACACAAGCCTCATGAACATAACCTATGCTGTGGGCTTTCTGATTGGAAACACCGAAAGCTACACCAGAAACTACCAGTACGATTTAAGCGGTCTGATTGAAATAATCGAAGACAACGGAAACGTCATAAGCTTTAAAAACACATATACTGCACTTGGAGACGAACTCATCAGCGCTGTTGGAACCTACTTCAGCGAAAATGAGGACTATGTCCTTGAAGTCTATGTGAATGATAAACTTGTGCATTCCCAAAGAGGAACCGCTCCGTTCAACGGATACCATACCGTGAAGCTCACAAAGGCCATCTCGGTTTCAGAGAATGACGAGTTCACCGTGGTGATGAACAAGAC
>CACWUH010000136.1:0-2908 GCA_902764015.1 uncultured Methanobrevibacter sp.
TTTCTGAACATCTGCGTTCTGCGGCTGTGTATTATCTACATGGTAAGCAATATTAATAGTGTATGTTGTCCATCTTCCCTTGCTGTCGGAAATAAGCATACCCTTTTGAACCAGATTATACAGCAGCTTTCCGATATCGGTCGAATGCAGATCGAGTATGGTCTGCATTCGGTTATTACTGACTTCATGTTCAAGATAGGCAGTGGACAAGATGATCTGCTCATTGGATGACAAGGTTCCATAATCCGCTCCGAAAAGTTGGTGCAGAGCGTCGGAACATTCCTTTGGCATAAGCGAAATCATCCAGAGTTTAAGCTCGACAATATGAAGGTCTCGCTCAAATCCGGCTTACGCCAGTTTTCATCCTTCCATACGGACAGGATTTTCGGAAAACCGGAGCCGATATTGTCTCCCAAGCCTATCATGCGGAGCATCGCCTGAATCCTCGGATTGCGCGCTTTGGAATTGCCACCGCTGTAAATCATCTGTACCGGCAGTTTCAGATTGCCGGGATTGGAGAAAACAAAGCCGTAGTCGGTTTTGACAACCTTCAAGACGCCGGTGATCAGGTAATCACTGTGAATGACAAGATTGGTAAATGCCTCGCGGATTGCCATGTGAAGCGGAGTGTCGTCAATTCGGCTCATACCCTCTATTCTGAACGGACGTTTCAGATCAGATATCAGCTTGGGAATAACACGACGCATGAAATTGTACAGATTGTTCTCCCACATTCCGTCGTATGTCAATCTGTCGCTCCACCGACTATCTCCAATGAGATTGGTCTGGTCAAGATAATCCATGCTGATATTGTCGAAGCGTTCACGAATGGGCAATCCTTTACCGAACATCATCAGTCCGGCGGTTGTCAAACCCTCTTTCCCTGTCAGTCTGTCACGGGTATAACCGCCAAGCTGCGTCAGGAATTGTTTATTATCCAATGTGTTGAAGACATGATCGGGATTTCTCAGTTCATACTCCATGCGATAGGCTCTCAGGGTTTCGGGATCAATATCATCCATTCCGTAGCCTTCGAGCAATGTACCGTCGTTTCCGGCATCGTTGGCGTCACGGAGCATCGCCTTCACATCTTCGGCCGTAGCGTGATAATCGCCCTCGTGATTTCGCTTATAGGAGCCTTTCATCGGATTTCCGTTAAGAAAGACCGGTCGCTGATGGTACTGCGCCTGTGGAACTTCCACCACCACGACATCCTGACCATTCACTTTTATCGTGTACACATTGGAATCGGTGAGAATGTTCGCGCTGACCTTGTCACTGTTGATGGTATTCCACAAATCCGTGATGATTTTATGGGGAGCAACTACTCCCTGAACGGTAAATCTGTGTTCAAAATCGGATTCCTCAAAATTCTCCTTGATTCCGAGCAGAACCGTACCGCCAATTGTATTGGCAAAAGAGGAATAGGTTTCCCAAAACGCCTTTGGAAGCGCATTCCTAGCTTCTTTACACTCTAAAGTGATTCTTTCCCCATAACGCAGAAGATCAAATAATTCAATCTCGTTCACATACACACCTCACAATCCGTCTGTGAATTATATGATTATCTTAACTCTTAGGCTGTTCTTTGTCAATATGAAGATAGGCAATGCACAAAAATTGTGCCGCATTAATCAAAGAATAATCATCAATTTATTAATCAACATATAAACATCAATTAAAATATCTTTGACAAATCGCTTTTATCTTTATGTTAGATAAAGATAATATACACGAAATTGATATAGTACCCCCTCTCAACAACAGAAACTATTGCTTTGATTTTCCACAACATTTTTTATACTTTTTTCCGCTCCCGCAAGGGCATAGTTCATTTCTTCCAATTTTCCTACCACATATACCCAAGTGTTTTCTTTCTCGCCAAGCTATATCAATTAAATCTTGTTTTTCCTTATACAGTGAATTCCATATACCAGGAAGCAAGCCTCCATTTAATAATGTCGTTACACCGGAAATATTGTAATCAACAAAACATACAAAATTAGCATTTTTAGGTGAAATCTCTTTGTTGGCTCTAGTATCATTTCTATAAACATTTATATAAAGTGCATCTGCTTCCATATTTCCATGCTTAATTATCATTTTAGGATCTGGTGGATTTCTTAATTGTTTTAGTTCTTCTATTGCATCTGAAATAATTCGCAATATTTCTTGCCTATCGTCAGTATCTCCAATAAACAGATGTGCCCTTAATCTTTTTCTGTCCTCCAAACTTGCATCGTGTATATGATTTATTGTATAGTTTCCTTTTGAAATATTGGGAAAAACAAAGTACTTATAATCATTTTCTTCCAAAGCTTCTTCTGAAGCATTATATATCATGAATTCGGATTTTTTTATTACTTCAGAAATTACGTCATCAAAACTTCGAATACCATAAAAAATATCGTGAATTTGATGTTTATTAAATCGAATAAAACCAGGGAACATTCTTGCACTTGAAAAGCTTATTAAATACCGATTATAATTAGGAAGAAATTCATACATCATACATCCTAACATGACAGATATCTGTCCAATATAGCCTCTATCAGTATTATGGATATCAACCTCCATATTTATTTGATCATTATCGGCAACATCATTAATATTTAAGCAGTATACACCTGGCACGCTAAATTTCAAAGACAAAAATCTAAATAATAAATTTGAACTTTGAGGAGTTTGTAAAATATCACTATGATTATTTATGAACAATGCCAAAGCTAATAAGATCGCACTTGTTACATCATATAGTTCATAAATCATTTTATCAAATTGATTTGTTTGGTATTTAACACATTTATCAATGTGATTTTCGACATAATAAAATTGTAAGCAATCACCACTAACATCACTCGTAGTAAAAACTCGACCATGATTAATGCTATTTCTTATATTTTCATTT
>CACWUH010000136.1:2920-3729 GCA_902764015.1 uncultured Methanobrevibacter sp.
TTAGGCAATTTGAAATTACCGTATATCCATTTGCATACAAAACATCTTTAAGTTTTGAAATAGTATTTTGCTTTGAATAATCTTTTCCTTTCGAGTTACCTTCCATTATAGCTATAATTCTTAGAAGATTTCCCAAAGCACTTTCCATTATTGATGTGTAAATTGGAATTCTATATAAACGCGTTTTTATACTTGAAGCTATATTAAAATCATCTAAATCCGTCATTATTTGAGATATATTTTTATATGCATCATATCCCATAATGAAATATTCGAACATATTTTCGTTCATCATTATTTTATCTTTAGATTGTCCATACAATAGTTCTAAATTACTGTATGTCTCTTCAAATGCTGTTTTTGAAAAATAATAATTGGGATTCATATTCAATATTTCCCAAAGAATATATATCATTTCCTCGGAAAAATTGGACACAGAAAGTCCCAAGCTATCTCTTATCTGTTCTGCTAACATATTACTATCAAACTGACTATAATACTTTGTTTTGCAATAATTGCTTGCCGCACTCATAATAATCCTCCTAAAACATCCTTTATCTACTTTTCGCCCATTTCTGAAAAAGACAAATCAAACTTGTCCAAGCATGGTCAACACCCAATATTTGCGTCGCATTAAACAAAGAAAAGACATCTCCGAGATTTTCCACTCACTGAGTGGAAAATCTCAAAAGGATCATCCCTCACCCATTAAACTCCCGATACAGCATTTCGGCGAGCATGGACATGATGGCGTTGAATTTGCGCTTGTTGCTGAACAGGGAGGTGAATGCCTCGGTCTGTTCCACATA
>CACWUH010000137.1 GCA_902764015.1 uncultured Methanobrevibacter sp.
TATGGTTCGTCTTCTTCCGCTGAATTTTTCGATGTATAATTTGTTTTTTAATCTGTCGTAATCTGTTTCTATTTTTCCATCTTTCTCCATATAATTGCTTTAGTTCTTCGGATGTTGCTATTTCTTTTGGTAAATTGGTAAATAGTATTTCTGTTTGTCCAGTTTTTAATTTTACTTTAACTATTCTGACTTGGATGCTTTTTTGTTTTCTTGCGATTTTTTTAAGCCTTCGTCATGAAATCTTTTTATTTTTGAATTATTTAAGTTTATATCGAATGTTTCGTCAGTTTTTTTATCATTATCCATTCTTTGTTGTTGTTTTTTAAACGTACTTCTTTTTCCTCGGATTAAATAGTAAGAATCCAATGTTTCTGTTTTTAACATGATTTCTGTGGAATTATAGTATCTATCATAACATGTAATCATATTATCCATATTTATTTTGTTTTTCACATCATCTAAGTGTCTTAATGCTAGTGTTATTTCATCTGCAGTTTGATTTTCAATTATTGATGATATTACGAAGTCCATTTTTGTATCTACTGTGCAGGAGATTCTTGCATTTGCAGCAAATGTTTCAACTCCATTATTTGGTGGAACTCCCATTTCTTCACGTGCTTGAGGATGATCTGGGATTTCAACATAAGACCCATCAATTGCAAAAACGTGAAATCCTTTAAAAGTTTCCATTTCTTCCACAAAATCGTATATTTCCATTATAACTCCATCATTCATATCTATATAAACTTTGGGGTCAATATATTGCATTCTATCGCAAACACCAGAACCAGTTATTTTCATCGAATAATCACCTGTTTGACTTCTTAAATATCTATTAACTTCATTAAATTTTGTTTTCTTACGATTAAATAAAGGAAATTTAATTGCAGTTTCCAAACTCCATTTACCGCTACGAACAAAAGCATTATCACTTAATATATATTTTTCATCAACAAAATTATTAAAATTTGCTAAAAAATTTGAAAACACATTTTCAAAAACCATCAAAAATCCCCCTAAAAACAACAATTCTCAAATAAAAACTAATATTATTAGATAATAATACGTTATATCTAATAATATTTAATATTAACTATTAATAATACTTAAAAGTATATATAAGTAAATTTACACTTAATTAAATAAAATTAAAATAATAACGCACATAAATGAGTAAAATAAACAAAAATTAACAAAATAAAAAATCAGGATAAATAAAAATAAAAATAAAAATCAGAAAAATTTCTTAACTTGATAGTACTGAGTTATGACTAAAAATCCAAAAAATATGATTATCAACAAGAATCAGTTTTCAGTTATCCGAACCCCAACAATACCCCTATATTGTAAATGAGGAAAGTGACAACGTATGCACTAACTAATGTGATGGCAGTCATTGTCAATGGCCATTTCCATCCGTTGGTCTCCTGCTTTATTGCTCCAAGTGCCGCAATACATGGAATGTAGAGAAGCGAAAACGACATGAATGCAAATGCTGACAAAGGAGTGAAAACATCCCGAACCAGACTTGTTATTCCCTCTTCGTCATCCTCTTCAAGTCCGCCCAGCGTACCCAATGTGCCGACAATGGCTTCTTTGGCAAGCAACCCTGCAATGATTGCCACTGCCGCCTGCCAGGTTCCGAAACCCAGAGGCTTGAAAACCGGCGCTATTGCAGATCCAAACATTCCCAGAAGGCTTTGCTGAGATCCGTAAGGAACCCCCAACGGGAAGACGCTTAAAACCCAGATGATTATCACTGCGGCCAGGATGATTGTTGCTGCTTTTTTGATGAATCCTTTCACCTTTTCCCAGGTATGTATCAATATACCCTTTAGGGAAGGCAATTTATAAGTCGGAAGCTCCATGACGAATGGTGCTGACATTCCCTTAAATAGTGTCCTTTTGAGAATCGCCGCAACAACGAGCGCTACAAGAATTCCCAGAAGATACATTGCCAAGAGTATTGTTCCCGCATTGTCCGGGAAGAATGCCGCAGTAAAGATGGCATAAATTGGCAGCCTTGCGGTACAGGACATGAACGGAATGAGCATCATCGCAAGTATCCTGTCCGATTCGTTTTCCATTGTCCTTGTCGCCATCACCGCAGGCACTCCGCATCCGAATCCGAGGATCATCGGAATGAAAGCCTTGCCGTGAAGCCCGACGAGCTTGTGCATGAGCAAATCCAAAGTGAATGCGGCCCTTGCCAGGTATCCGCAATCCTCGAGAATGCTCAGACATAAAAACATGAGGAAAATGATTGGTAAAAAGGTTAAAACACCACCGACTCCGCAGAACAGACCCTTTTGAACGAATGATGCCAGATATGGATTTGGAATCGCCGCACCTGCCATCGCTCCCCATTTGGTGAACACCACATCAATGAACTCCTGCATAGGAGACCCGATGGTGAATACAATCTGAAACATCACCCACATTATGACCAAGAAAATCGGAATGGCCAGGATTCTGTTTGTGAGAACTCGGTCGATTTTATCTGAAATTGTAGGCTTTTCAACTTCGGGCTTGTCTACCGCTTCGGCAATAAGCCCGTCGATGAACGCATACCTTGCATTTGCAATGACCTCCTCAGCTCCCTCCTTGTAGATATCATGAAGGTGCTTGCTCACCTTGTCCACTTCAATGAGGATTTCAGAACCAACAGAGGA
>CACWUH010000138.1 GCA_902764015.1 uncultured Methanobrevibacter sp.
AAATGTTGGGCATCACTTTTTGAAGCAAGAGCAATTTTTTACCGTGAAGAAAATGACTTTGAACACTCAAAAGTATTGATTGCTGTTGTTGTTCAAAAGATGGCTATGGCCGACAAAGCTGGAGTAATGTTTACTGTAAACCCATCTACCGGTGAAGAAATTGCTTTAATCGAAGGATCATGGGGTCTTGGAGAAGCAGTTGTATCTGGTGATGTAACTCCGGATAACTATCAGGTTGACAAAAAGAATAATGAAGTTATTAACGTAACAATTTCTGATAAAAAAGTAATGTATACAAATGACGAAAGCGGAACCAGTATTAAAGTCGATGTTCCTGAAGATAAGAGAAATGAACGTGTTTTATCAGATGAAGAACTCATTGAATTAACTGAAATGGGTAAAAGAGTGCAGGCTCACTACGGCGAGCCAATGGATACTGAATGGGCATTTGAGCGAGACAATTTATTCCTGCTTCAGGCAAGACCAATCACGACTTTGGATGGCAGTAAACCTGCTGAAGACGGTGATAGTGTTGACGGTGAGGTCTTGGTAAGAGGTTTAGGAGCAAGCCCAGGTATCGCTACCGGTTTGGTTAAAATCGTTTTAGACATTGATGAATTGGATAAAATTGAAGAGGGAGACGTAATGGTTACAACAATGACCACTCCTGATATGGTACCTGCTATGAGAAGAGCAAGCGGTATTGTAACTGATGAGGGTGGTGTAACCTGTCACGCTTCAATCATATCTCGTGAACTCGGTATTCCTTGTGTTGTAGGAACAGGGGATGCTACAAAATCCTTAGAAGAAAATACTGGTGTTACCTTGGACGGTAAAAAAGGATTGGTATTTGAAGGAATTAAAGATGTTGCTGAAGAAGCTCCTCAAGTTCAGACTGTAGCGGCTGAAGCACCTATCTTAACTGTAACTGAAGTTAAGGCTAATGTAAGTATGCCTGAAGCAGCAGGAAGAGCAGCTGAAACCGGTGCAGATGGTGTTGGACTTTTAAGAACCGAACATTTAATGTTGACTGCTGGAGTACACCCTGGAAAATTCATTGCTGATGGAAAAGAAGATGAATTAATCGATACAATAGCTGAAAATGTTCAAATTGTAGCCGATGCATTCTATCCAAAACCTGTATGGTACAGAACTCTTGATGCACCAACTGATGAGTTCATCACTTTGGAAGGCGGAGAAAACGAACCTCGCGAACATAACCCAATGCTTGGTTGGAGAGGTATCAGAAGAGAACTGGACCAACCTGAAATCCTTAAATGTGAATTTAAAGCAATTAAAAAATTACACGAAAAAGGATACACAAACATCGGTATCATGATTCCATTATCACAGTCTCCTGCTGAGCTGGTTAAGGCTAAAGAATTATGTGCTGAAGTTGGTTTCATCCCACACAAAGATGTTGACTTTGGTATGATGGTTGAAATCCCTGCAGCTGCAATTATTATTGACGAATACTTAAAAGTCGGTGTGGACTTTGTAAGTTTAGGAACTAATGATTTAACTCAATACACACTTGCAGTTGACAGAAACAACGAATTTGTTGCAAAACACTATACTGAAGAACACCCTGCAGTAATGAAATTAATTGAAAGAACGATTAGAAAATGTGCTGAAGCTGGTGTTACCTGCAGTATTTGTGGTCAGGCTGGTAGTGTTCCACACATTGTTGAAAAACTTGTTAAATTTGGAATTACCAGTGTAAGTTCAAATGCAGATGCAATAGCTGAAGTCAGAAAAACTGTTGCTCGTGCTGAACAGAAAATTATTTTAGAAGCTGCCCGTAAGCGTCTAGAATAACTTTTTTCTTTTTTTCTTTTTTTATATTTTAACTGTTAATAGATGATTTTATGAATGATTTACCAATAGATAAAGATGAGATTCTAAAAGAATTGGATTTGATTAAAGAAAAAGACTTGAAATATTCAGGTGGCCGTATTTTAGGATCAATGTGTACAGAAGCACATCCCTTTGGAAAAGAAGTTTATATAAAATTTCTTGACAGTAATCTGGGAGACCCGGGATTATTCAAGGGAACCAAATCAATCGAGGATAAAACAATCCAAATCATTGGTAAATTATTGAATCTGGATAATGCTTATGGAAATATTGTAACTGGTGGAACAGAAGCAAATATCATGGCCATAAGGGCTGCAAGAAATCATGCAAGGAAATATAAAAATATTGAAAACGGTGAAATCATACTTCCAAGGTCCGCTCATTTTTCATTTAAAAAAGCAGCCGACATGATGAATCTTAAGATTGTTGAAGCGGAGTTGGATGAAAACTATAAAATCAATGTTGAATCCGTTAAAAATAAGATCAGTCCTAATACTGTGGCTATTGTTGCAATTGCCGGAACTACTGAATTGGGTTTGATAGACCCAATTGAAGAAATATCCGAAATTGCTTATGAAAATAACATTTACTTTCATGTGGATGCTGCATTCGGCGGATTTTCAATTCCTTTTTTAAGAAACTGCGGTTATGATTTTCCCGAGTTTGATTTTAAATTAAGAGGCGTTTCATCCGTAACCGTTGATCCTCACAAGATGGGTTTGGCACCGATTCCTGCAGGCGGAATAATTTTTAGAGAAAAAGAATATTTAAATGTCATGGCAGTTGATTCTCCTTAT
>CACWUH010000139.1 GCA_902764015.1 uncultured Methanobrevibacter sp.
ATTGCTTCTAGGGTATAGGACACCACTACTTGCAGCATTTCTCATCATAATTATCATAGGTTTCTATGGAAATATCGTTTCTCTTTGGGAAGTTGTTGTCGGTGCACTGCTTGGTATAGGTGCAATCATTGGAATCGGTTATTTTCGCTCATTAGGCGAGATGACAATAACATCCTCAACAAGCCCCATATACTCCCTGCAGTCAAGGGCGGACTTTACTCTGCACGTGCTGAATCTGCTTGATTTTCTCGGCGGAAACTTCGGACTGACCCATGGACACATGCTTGCAAGCTCAATTCCTGGAAGCGACCTTGGACCAAGGATGATGGTCGGAAGGCTGATTGCATGGAGAAGCGAAGTGACGGTTACGCCAACTTTAATCGGCCAAATGGTGGTCGACTTCGGAAAGTTCGGAGCCTTCACCGGAATGCTGGCTTTGGGTTTCATATTGGGCATCGGATTCAAGATAATGCAAAAGACCAGAAACTACTTTTATATTGGAATTTACTCCCTGCTGGACATACAGGTTTTGATATACTTTGCAATAGCCGTTTTCATCTATTTGGCAAATGTTGCAAGATGGCGAAACTAATCTGATTTTTACCGTTCAAGTAATACCTACTATATAAAATAATACTTATTTGTATTACTTTAATAACATTTATATACATCGAAACAATTAAAATAATAATTGTCAAGGTATAAAACTGTTTTATTAACCATTATAATTAATAAAACTCCCAATTAACTTGATATTACTCAGATAAAGTAAAAATAATACTTTTCAGTAATACTTCATTTATAAATGAATATGAAAAAAGTATTACTATCTAAAAAAATGGAGGAATAAATTTGCACATACCTGACGGATTTATACCTATTTGGCAGTGCTTGATATACTATGTAATCTTGATTGTTGCATTGTACTTCTCTGTAAAATGGGCTAGATCCAACTTAGATGAAAAACGTATACCTCTTTTAGCAGTTCTCGCAGCAGGTATTTTTGCAATCATGTCTATGAACATGCCAATTCCATTTGGTACAAGTGGACACATGGTTGGAGGAGCTTTAGTGGCTATAGTATTCTTAGCACCTGAAGCTGCCGTACTTGTCTTTACCGTAGTACTTCTTATCCAAGCATTGATATTTGCAGACGGAGGAATTACTGCTTTAGGAGCAAATGTATTGAACATGGCAATCATTGGAGGTGGAGTCGGATTATACACCTTCAAAGGATTGAACGGAATTATTGGAAAATACCCTGCAGCAGGAGTTGCAGCATGGTTAGCAACCGTGATTGCGGCACTTGCTTGTGCTATCGAAATGGCAATTGCTGGAACATTCCCGGCAAACGTTGGTATTCCATCAATGGTCTTATACCACTTCTTCATCGGTATAATCGAAGCTGTATTGACTGTAATAGTCCTTGTGGCATTAGATAAGTTCAGACCAGACCTACTTGCATGGAATAAGGAAGACGTGAAAGAAATTGAAGGAGATGCATAATATGGATAATAAAAATTTAGCTTTAATCGGAGTTGCAATCCTGATTTGTGTTATAATCTGTGTTCTTTCACCATATATTGCATCCGGAGACCCAGACGGTCTTGAAAAATCTGCAGAAGATGCAGGAGTTCCGGAAGACTTCTCTATTGAAGAAATCAACGGAATCCCTGAGGCGATCTTCCCGGACTATGCGTTCGCAAGCGCACCTGACAACCAAGTGCTTCAAATCGTAGCGCTGGTAGTGGGCGTCATCGTAACCCTATTGGTTGGATACGGCGTCGCATACATCGTTAAAAAGTAGAAATTTTCCTTTAATTTCTATTTTTTTCTTTTTTTAAAAGTAATTGAAAATAAATAAAATGTGCATAAGCAAATAATAATATATTACAAATTCTTAATATTATAACAGTGGATCGATATGGTAGACATAACACAGATAATGCGGTTTGACGATCTGGCTTCCCAGGACAGCCCGATACATAATCTGGAAGGAAGAATAAAGCTGATTTCAACAATCTTCATAATTGTAGTCTGCGTAGTCTCCAAGGAGATTTTCATACCCCTAGCATTGGAGGTCTTTCTTCTGATTGTCATGAAAATGGCCAAATTATCATATTTCGATTCATTCAAACGATTATTAATGCTGCTTCCGTTCGGCGGAGCAATCATAATTTTCCAGCCTTTCATACAGCCCGGAAACGTGATATGGCATTATTCATGGCTGACAGTGACTGATGTGGGGCTCAACTGGGCAATCCTTCTACTCGTTCGTTTGATTGTATGCCTAACGGCAATCATCATCTATTCGTCAACAACGCCCCTTCAGGAAATGGCAAGCTCCTTTAGAAAGCTCAAGATGCCAAGGGATTTGGCGATGATTCTGTCAATCATGGTGAGGTTTTTGTTTTTATTTGTCGATGAGCTTGCGGCAATCAGAAAAAGCCAGGCGTCAAGAAACTTCAACATACACGGCAGCAACACCCCATACAAATGGAGGGTGAAGCAGGTCGGCTACACCATAGGAATGATGTTTCTCAAGGCATATGAACAGGGGGAAAGGGTTCACAGAAGCATGGTGAGCCGAGGATTTTCGGATGCGTCCGAAATGTTTGACGAAAAGAAGTCACCCGAAAGAAGTGACTATCTATATTTATTTACGATTATACTAATTGTCATTGTACTGGAAATCATAATATTCAAATTTGGAGGACAGTTAGGTTACTTCGGTCAGAATTTAGGAATTAACTAGGTGAGAAAATGGAACAGATTCATTTGGAGACAAAAAACTTATCTTTTACATACCAGGACGGCACTCAGGCTTTAAAGAATGTCAACATCAAAATCAAGAAAGGGGAAAAGATAGCCATCATGGGGCCTAACGGTGCAGGTAAATCAACATTGTTTTCTCATTTCAACGGTTTGACCGAGCCTACCTCAGGCCACGTCGA
>CACWUH010000140.1 GCA_902764015.1 uncultured Methanobrevibacter sp.
TGCGGCAAGCGTTGAATATGGAAACAGGCCTGCTGCATTGGTGTCTGCACTTTACAAATTGTCATATGGGGCTGCAAGATGTTCCAAGGAAACAATTGACGAGGTCAATACCAACAGGGCATTCTTTGTAAACGACGTCAACAATGCACAGCATGACGTTACCGATTTCCAGCAAATCGACTTTGACGGTGATGGAAGGATTTCCGATGAGGAGTTAAGGAAGCTTGCAAACGCTGAAGTTAAGATTTCAAAGACAAGCGGAATAATGGAACTGCTGTCCACTCACCCGGATTCATTGAAAAGGGTAAAAAGATTGGCGGAGCTTGAACCATGAAGATGATTTTGGATGAACGTGGCAAGAAGTACGTATTAAAGCCTGGTGAAGAGTTTCAAAGCGATTTGGGAATCATTAAAGCCGAGGTTTTGGATGCTGCTGAAGTGGGTGACGAAGTCAAAAGCCACCTCGACCATACGTTTAAGATCATGAAGCCCAACATCAACGATTTCATTGATATTATGGACAGGAGATGTTCAATTCTGATTCAAAAGGATATCGGGCAGGTATTGGCCCATTCAGGTTTGGGTGCAGGCTGCCGTGTAGTCGATGCCGGAACAGGTGCCGGTGCCATTGCCCTTAACTTTGGAAATGTCGTGGGGCCTGAGGGTGAGGTGTTTACCTATGAAATCAGGGAGGACTTTGCTGAAGTTGCCCGGAAAAACATTGAAAGATTTGGTATTGAAAACATTCATGTCAAAAACCAGAATATCAAGGATGGAATCGAAGAGGATAACATCGATTTGATCTTTTTGGATTTGCCCAAGCCGTTTGAGATATTTGAGAATGTTTTGGAAGCGTTAAACGTTGGCGGATGGCTTTGCGTCTATGCGCCTTATGTTGATCAGGCGGAGACATCATATCGTGTTGCTAAAAAGTTTGGGTTTTATAATGTTGAGATATTTGAAACCCTGGAACGGGGTCTTGAAGTCAGGACTCAAGGGGTCAGGCCAAAAACCCGTATGGTTGGTCATAGTGGATATCTCATGTTTGCAAGAAAATTATAGCTATGTCTTTAATTGATTTTGGCTATAATTATTTTACTATTTTTATAATTTGTTTTAATATTTTTGATGGTTTCTTTTAATTTAATTAATTTGAGCAATTAATCATGTAAAAATCAGTTAAGTGATATAGATTTAAAAAAATAAGGGTTAAGGATTTGATTCAAATCCTTATTTTATGGTAATTTTTACTTTTTTGGAGGATGCCTTATAGTATGCATTTTCCTTGAAGTTAATTTTAGCGGTGTATTTGCCTCTTTTAGTCAATTTAGTTATTTTAAAGGTGGCCTTACCTTTTGCATTTGTGGTTGCCTTATATGTTTTTCCCTTGACTTTTAAGGTAACTTTAACTTTCTTGACTGCCTTTCCCTTACTGTTTTTCAGGGTGATTGTGTATTTTTTGGCCTTGGCATTTCTTTTGAATGCCTTTGCCTTGGCGGTCATTTTGGTTTTTTCCTTGTTGATTGTAATTTTAAAGCTTGCTGCTGCCTGATAGTTGTTGTCGTCTAATGTTACCATCAGATTCTTTTTGCCGGCTTTTGCGGCTTTAAGCATTTTAGGTGTCAATGTAATACTTGCAATGCCGTTTGAATCTGAAATTGCAGATGCGATAACTTTATTGGATAATCTGAATATCACTTTTGTGCCTGCAATGCCTTTAACAGTAACGGAGTATTTTCCGCCATAATTGATTACATAGCTTTTGGCCTTTCCGGTTATTTCAACATCCTTCTTGTTGATGATTAACTTATAATTTTCTGTGTGGTCGTCATATGTAGAATCGCCGCTATAGGTTATGTTAATGTCATAGCTTCCTGCATTCAGGTTTGGAATTTCAATTGTTGCAGTTGCATTAATCACGTTTGCTTCGTATGTGTAATTGTTAACAATTACTGATACGGTACCGTTGTTTACGGTTCCATTATCACTGGTTAACGCAACAATGATTTTAACGGTTTTTCCATATTTGTTGTCGACTTCATCAACTTTGAACCCTACAATGTATTTGACCTTTCCGTTTCCTGCAATGTCATTTCCGTAGATTGCGGTGTTGTTGGCAAATTCATTGCTGTTAATGCTTATTGTGCCGTTGTTGTATATTGCTCCTCCTGAAACGGCAGTGTTGTTTGTGAAACTTGAATAGGATATTGTTCCTTTGGATCCGCTGAAGTATATCGCTCCGCCATCATAAGCCTTGTTGTTGTCAAATTGGCTGTGGGATATGTATCCGTTTTCAGTGTTGTTCCAGCAGATTGCCCCTCCAAATTCGCTTGCATTATTGTTTTTGAATTGACAACCTATGATTCTTCCTTCGTTTCCGCTGTCCCAGAAGATGGCTCCTCCATGCTTGCTTGCATTGTTGTTTTCAAAGAATGAGTTTCTAATGTAGAATTCGGTTCCGTTGTTTAAGAATATTGCTCCTCCGCGTGGTGCTGAATTGTCTGCAAATTTACAATATGCAATTGTACCGTTTTCCTTTTTAACCCATCCAAGCGCTCCTGCACTGTCTGTT
>CACWUH010000141.1 GCA_902764015.1 uncultured Methanobrevibacter sp.
GGTATGCAGAACCTGTGGTTTCAGAGGAGGGGACTGTCAAGGACATTTCGGTAGCATTGAACTTGCAAGGCCGGTTATCCACATCGGTTTTGGTGATGTCATCCACAAGATTTTACGTTCAACCTGTAATGAATGTGGTCGCGTACTTTTAAACGATGACCAAATTGAATACTTCACTGAAAAAATCAACGAAGCTATGGATGGCCGTGAAAGTTTGAATGCTATCCTAAAGGAAGTTTATAGGGTTTCCAAAAGGGAATTAAAACAGATGCCTGAAGACGATGAGGAAATCGACATGAAATATTGCTGTCCTCATTGTGGCGAGCCTCAGGAAGCCATTCTTTTGGACAAGCCTGTCACCATCCGTCAAGGGGATTACAAACTGACAGCTTCTGAAGTTCGTGAAAGACTTGAAAAAATCACTGATGAGGATTCATTTGTTTTGGGTGTAAACCCTGAAGTTGCAAGACCTGAATGGCTGGTATTGACCGTACTTCCTGTTCCTCCTGTAACTGTAAGGCCTTCAATCACACTCGATACTGGTGAACGTTCAGAAGATGACTTGACTCACAAATTAGTTGATATTTTACGTATTAATCAAAGATTACTTGAAAATATGGAAGCCGGTGCTCCTCAACTGATTGTTGAAGACTTATGGGAATTATTGCAGTACCATGTTACTACTTACTTCGACAATGAGGCAAGCGGTGTTCCTCCTGCAAGGCATAGGTCTGGAAGGCCATTAAAAACCTTGACTCAAAGGTTAAAAGGTAAGGAAGGACGTTTCAGATCCAACTTATCCGGTAAACGTGTAAACTTCTCAGCACGTACCGTAATCTCACCTGACCCTAACATAAGTATCAATGAGGTTGGTGTTCCTGAAATGATTGCAAAAGAAGTTACCGTGCCTGTATATGTCAATGAATGGAACATTGAAGAGATGAAGCAATACATTATCAATGGTCCTGACGTTCACCCTGGCGCAAACTATGTAATCAGAAACGACGGAAGGAAAATCAGGGTGCGCAACGAAGAAACCATCGAACTGATTCTGGAGCAATTGGAACCGGGCTTTGTCATTGAAAGACACTTGAAAGACGGAGACATGGTATTGTTCAACCGTCAGCCTTCCCTTCACAGAATGAGTATGATGGCACACGAAGTAAGGGTATTGCCATACAAGACCTTCAGATTGAACCTTTGTGTCTGCCCTCCATACAATGCTGACTTTGACGGGGACGAAATGAACATGCACGTGTTCCAGACAGATGAGTCCCGTGCTGAAGCGAAATCATTGATGCGTGTGCAGGAACACATATTATCCCCAAGGTTTGGAGGACCGATTATCGGTGCTATCCACGACCACATCAGCGGAGCATACCTTTTAACTCGTGATGGTGTCGAATTCACTGAAGAGCAGGCTTTCCAGATTATCAGAAAATCTCACTTGGAATTACCTATATTCAAAGGTGGCCAATGGGTCTTGAAAACAAATCACGACTTAAAACCTAATGTCGATGATTCACTTAACTTAGAAGACTCTTATATTTATAAAGAAAAAGGCGCCATGTGGACAGGTAAGGAACTGTTCTCATTGTTATTGCCTAACGACTTGAACTTATCATATAAGGCTGAAATTTCCAAATGTCCTGTTGTATATCCTGCAGAGGATGAAACCGTTGTAATCAGAAACGGTATTCTCGTTCAGGGTGTAATCGATGAATCCGCTTACGGATCATTCTCAGGTAAAATCTTGGATAAGATCGTTAAGGAATATGGTCCTGGAAGGGCAAAAGAATTCCTCGACAGGTCAACTGACCTTGCAATCTGTGGAATCATGAAGACAGGAATTACAACCAGTCTAAACGATGAGGAAATTCCTGAAGAGGCCCAAGACCGTATTAACGAGCACTTGGAGAAAAAGATGGCTGAAGTAGACAAGCTTGTAGAATCATACGAAGAAGGTTATCTCCAAGCATTGCCTGGTAGATAGAAGTCTTGAAGAGACCCTGGAAATGAAAATCATGCAGGTTCTCGGTGAAGCTAGGGACATGTCCGGTAGCATTGCCGAAAACTATCTTACAATGGGTAAGCAGTCAGATGACGACCCATATGAACATGTGATGGCAGTTGAAAACCACTCTGTAGTAATGGCACGTACCGGTGCAAGGGCATCAATGTTGAACCTTACTCAGATTACTGCTTGTGTAGGACAACAGGCAGTTAGGGGTGGACGTATCGAAAGGGGATACCTGAACCGTACATTGCCTCACTTCAAGAAAGGTGAGTTAGGGGCTAAAGCTAAAGGATTCGTGCACTCAAGCTACAAATCAGGCCTTGACCCAATTGAATTCTTCTTCCACGCTATGGGAGGAAGAGAAGGTCTTGTAGATACAGCTATTCGTACAGCACAATCCGGTTACATGCAAAGAAGGCTCGTAAACGCACTTCAAGATTTACAAGTTAAACCATCCGGACTCGTTACCGACAACCAGGGTAATGTCATCCAAACCATGTTTGGAGAGGACGGAGTGGATCCTGCAAAATCAGACTTTGGTAAACCAGCTGATTTAAACAAGCTAATCGACGAAATAAGAATGGAAGAGTTAATTCAAGAAGGTAAATAGGTGTAACTATGGATGACATTGAAGCAAAAGTAATTGAAACCATTACTCAATTGAACGATGAAGAAAATCTCGATATTGATTTTCCGGAAAGTTATATCGAAGATTTATCAAAAGCTTACGTTAAAAATGATTTAACTGATGATGAATTAGCTCAGCTTATCAGAAAACTCAAACAGGCCTATGACCGAGCTCATGTTGAAGCTGGCGAGGCTGTTGGAACAGTAGCTGCACAATCTGTAGGTGAACCTGGTACACAGATGACCATGCGTACTTTTCACTATGCAGGGGTAACTGAGCTGAACGTAACATTAGGTCTTCCAAGACTTATTGAAATCGTTGATGCAAGAAAAGAAATTGCTACTCCAACTATGGACATTTATTTTGATGAAGAAAGACGCGATGATGAGGAGTTTGTTAGGACTTTGGCTAACCAAATTGGTAAAAGTACTATAAACGACATTATTTCTGATTTCAATCTAAACTATGGAACTATGGAAGTTGAAGCAGTTTTGGATTCCAAAAAAATTGAAGGGAAAAGATTAGACAGGGAAGAAATCAATGCCGCCATTGAAAAGGCTTTCAAGAAAGCTGTCATAAACGGCGATAGAATTATCATCCCTTCTTCAAAATCTGACAAATCAGACTCAAAATTTGAAATTCGTGAACTTCGTCTTTTGGCGGACAAGGTTCGTGACTTACAAATCAGTGGTATAAAAGGTATCGGAAAGGTAATTATCCGTCGTGATGAGGAATGGATTATCCATACCGAAGGATCAAACCTTAAGGAAATCCTTGATATGGACGGTATCGACCACGTAAGAACAACCACCAACAACATTCATGAAATCGGTGAGGTCTTGGGTATTGAGGCAGCTCGTCAATCAATCATTAACGAGGCTCAAAATACATTATCCGAACAGGGTCTTAGCGTAGACGTAAGGCATATCATGCTTGTTGCAGACATCATGACTTCCGAAGGTACTGTAAAGTCAATTGGAAGACATGGTATCAGTGGTGAAAAATCAAGTGTATTAGCTCGTGCAGCTTTTGAAGAAACCGGTAAACATCTGCTTCACGCAAGTATTCGCGGTGAAGTTGATGATTTGACAGGTATCATCGAAAATATTATTATTGGACAACCAATACCTCTTGGTACCGGATCTGTCGGTGTCAAAATGGATTATAAAAATGAATAGGAGGCTAGACTTTAAAGTTAGGAAAAGGCCAGCTTGCAGTTGTTGCTGAAAATGCTCCTGACGAAATTCTTGAAGATGTTGAATATTATGCAAATCTTTCCGAAATTCCATTCATTGTATATGATGGAACTAGTGTAGATTTGGGTTCTGTTTGTGGTAAACCTTTTACTGTTGCTACATTAATCGTAAACGATCCAGGAGATTCTACAATATTAGACGATTTGAGGTAGATTTAAGTGTCTATTAAATTCAGTGCAAATGAAATTAGATTCATAGCTCTTTTCGAAATTAAGAATGGTGACATGGGACTTGCCATCGGTAAAGGCGGAAGTTCCGTATCCAAGGTTCAAAGGGCAGTTGATAAGGGTATTGAAATTGTAGAGCTGGATGAAGATCCGATACAATTCATTAAGAATTGTTTATCCCCTGCCAAATTACAATCTGTTAAGATTTCTCAAAAGCAATCCGGCGAGAAAATTGCTATTGTTACGGCAGACAATACCAACAAACGTATTGCTATCGGTAAAAACGGAATCAATATTGAAAGGGCTAAATTATTAGCTGAAAGACAACATAATATTGATAACATTATTTTAAAATAGCTTTCGGGCTATTTTAATTAATTATTTTTTTTTAAAATAATGCTTTTTTTGTTGTTATTATATATATAAATACATACCTTTATAAAGGGGTAAGTATATAAATTATCATAAGATATCTGTACTTTTAATAACATGACTATGTGTGCTTTTTGTCTATGTTTTGAATTTTATTTCAAGATATCTTCTATTAGATAATGTATTTTATCTATTAAATTATTATTACTGATTGTATCTCAGAATTTAGATTGTACTATTAGTTTATAGTATAAATCGCAGCGGTGGATTCTTAGATACGTGTTTTAACAAAAAATTCGAGGAAAAATTATGCCAGGACTTTTTGCTGCAAAAAAACTTAAAAGAAACAGACAAAATTTTAAGTGGAAAGACGTAGATTACAAAAGGAGAGCCTTAAGGTTAGACGTTAAGGCAGATCCTTTGGAAGGAGCTCCTCAAGCAAGAGGAATCGTAATTGAGAAAGTAGGGATAGAAGCAAAACAACCTAACTCTGCTATTCGTAAATGTGTTGGCGGACCATCCGGAAGATCCATGGGTGACATTCCAGGAGTCCGTTGGAAAGTTTCCAAAGTAAATAACGTAGCTTTATCAGAAATGGTAAGTGGAAAAATAGAAAAACCAGTAAGATAAGGTGGTCATATTTATGAGTAAATTATTCGACAAATGGGATCTCGATGAAGTAAAGGTTGAGGACTTAGGTTTAGTAAAATACATCTGTCTGGATGAAACCTTGGTTCCACATACTTCTGGAAGACATGTAAAAAGACAATTCGCAAAATCTAAAGTGTCAATCGTTGAAAGGTTAATGAACAAGATTATGAGAACCCATCTCAACTCAGGCAAGAAAAACAAGGCCTACAACATTGTTCGCGATGCTTTAGAGATTATCAACAAAAGGACCAAAAAGAATCCTGTTCAAGTTTTAGTCACTGCAGTCGAAAACACTGCACCTCGTGAAGAGACTACCCGTATCAAATACGGTGGTATCGGTTACCAGGTTGCTGTGGACATTTCCCCTCAAAGAAGGGTGGACCTTTCATTAGGATTCTTGACCAGAGGTACTTTACAATCCTCATTCAAAAACAAAAAATCTGTTGCTGAATGTTTAGCTGACGAACTGATTCTTGCATCTGAAGAAGATTCAAGAAGCTTTGCTCTGCAAAAGGCTGAAGAGAAAGAAAGGGTTGCTAAAGCAGCGCACTAATCATATTTATTGTTAATTAGGTGGTTATTTTGAGTAGAAGAGACAAAATGATTGCAAAAATCAAAGAATTGATGTATGAACCTGAACAAATCAGAAACATTGGTATCTGTGTGCAGGAATGATTTCCGAAGAACTTGCAGGTGACCAAAGATTCTTGGATTTCGACGAACAGGAACAAGCTCGTGGTATCACTATCGACGCAGCTAACGTATCCATGGTGCACGATTACAAGGAAAAAGAATACTTGATTAACTTAATCGATACTCCTGGTCACGTTGACTTCGGTGGGGACGTAACCCGTGCAATGAGAGCTGTAGACGGTGCAGTAGTTGTAGTTTGTGCTGTAGAAGGTATAATGCCTCAAACCGAAACAGTATTCAGACAAGCATTGAAGGAAAACGTAAAGCCTGTATTGTTCATCAACAAAGTTGACAGGTTAATCAACGAGTTAAAGCTAGAGCCTGAAGAGCTGCAGAACAGATTCCTTAAAATCTTCATGGAAGCCAACAAGCTTATCAAAAACATGGCTCCTGAAGACAAGAAGGAAGAATGGAAATTGGATTTCACCGACGGAAGCGTAGCTTTCGGTTCAGCATACCACAACTGGGCTATCAATGTTCCAACCATGCAGGAAACCGGAATCAACTTCAAAAACATTATCGATTACTGTAATGATGACAATGAAAGGGAATTAGCTCAAAAAGTGCCTTTATCCGATGTTTTATTGGGTATGGTAGTTGAACACTTGCCTTCCCCTAAGGTGGCTCAGGAATACAGGGTGCCTAACATATGGGACGGAGAAATCGACTCTCCTGCAGGTGAATGTATGATCAACACTTCCCCTGAAGGACCTTTAGCCGTAATGGTTACCAACGTATCTGTAGACAAGCATGCTGGTGAAATCGCTACCGGTAGGGTATACGGCGGAGCAATCGAAAAGGGTACTGAAGTCTACATGGTAGGATCTCACGGCAAATCCAGAGTACAGCAAGTGGGCGTATACTTCGGTCCTGAAAGGGTCAACACCGACAAGGTTCCTGCAGGTAACATCGTTTACATTGCCGGTGCAAAAGGAGCCATCGCAGGTGAAACATTATGTTCTCCTGAACACAAAATCAAGGAGTTCGAAGGATTGGAACACATTTCAGAACCTGTAGTTACCGTAGCTGTAGAGGCCAAGAATACCAAGGACCTTCCAAAATTGATTGAAGTTTTAAGGCAAACCGGTAAGGAAGACCCAACTGTTAAAATCGATATTAACGAAGAGACCGGTGAACACCTTGTATCCGGTATGGGTGAGCTTCACCTTGAAGTTATCGGTTACAGAATCAACGAAAAAGGTGTGGACATCACAACTTCCGAACCTATTGTTGTATACAGGGAAACCGTAAGGCAGTTATCTCCACAAGTTGAAGGTAAATCCCCTAACAAGCACAACAGATTCTACATTACCGTTGAACCTATCGAACCTGAACTCTTCACTGCAATCCAAGAAGGAGACATCAAAGAAGGCAGAGTAAAAGGTAAAGAAATGGCTAACGTCTTCATGGAACACGGTTTGGAAAAAGAAGAAGCCAGAAGAGTATGGTCTGTTCACAACAGAAGCATCTTCCTCAACATGACACGTGGTATCCAATACCTGGACGAAGTTAAAGAGTTATTGCTTGAAGGATTTGAAAATACCTTGAAAACCGGTCCTTTAGGTGAAGAAATCTCCATGGGATTGAAATTCAAGCTCCATGATGCAAAACTTCACGAAGACGCAGTTCACAGAGGACCTGCACAAGTATTGCCTGCTATCAGGAACGCTATTCTCGGTTCCATGATGCTTGCAGAACCTTCATTACTTGAACCTATGCAAAAGGTAGTCATCGACACTCCTAATGATTACATGGGCGCATGTACCCGTGAAATCCAAAACAGAAGAGGTCAAATTGTCAACATGGGTCAGGAAGGAGACATGGCAAGAATAGAATCCAAAGTGCCTGTAGCTGAAATGTTCGGTTTCGCTGGTGACATCAGATCAGCTGCTGAAGGTAGATGTTTATGGTCTACTGAAATTGCAGGATTTGAACCTCTCCCACGTGAGATGCAACATCAAATCGTGAAAGAAATCAGACAAAGGAAAGGTCTCTCTGAAGAACCGTTCCCTGCAAGCCACTACTTGGGTGACTTATAAAATTAAA
Source organism: uncultured Methanobrevibacter sp. (assembly GCA_902764015.1). GTDB lineage: Archaea > Methanobacteriota > Methanobacteria > Methanobacteriales > Methanobacteriaceae > Methanocatella. The sequence goes on from CACWUH010000141.1 coordinate 7,831, forward strand.
ATTTCAAATTTTTAATTTTTTTATATTTTTATATTTTTCATAAAATTAATGAAAAAAACATTAGCTATTTATATGTTGAAAAACATATAATGAATTTAAGCTATCATTTAAGCTTATTAATTATATTATTAAAGAGGTTATATAATGGCAAAAGAAAAAGAACATCTTAACTTAGCATTTATTGGACACGTTGACCACGGAAAATCCACTTTAGTTGGACACTTATTAT
>CACWUH010000142.1 GCA_902764015.1 uncultured Methanobrevibacter sp.
CCTGGCTCATACCGCGAAGCACCCGGAATTCTCGGATTCTTTCTCCGATTATATAGGATATTCTTTCACGTTCAATCTGCATAATCATTACCTCTCAATAAAATATGGGTATAGTATTAATTTATAAATATTTATTATGCAGTGCAAGGATATATAGCACTAAAAAAATATGCCCTATATGTATTGACAAATGCGTGAATTTATGTTAGAATGACAATAAGAGCGTAGTTTCTCTATTTTGCAATAGAATGGATGAAAATAAAATATTAGTGGATTTGTGGAGGTAATTTTATAATGGAATGTCCAAACTGTAAAAAACAAACGCTTTTTAGAAAAGGATTTAAATTGGTATGTTCAAATCCAAATTGCAGATATACCATTACAGTTCCCGTAAATGACGGAAAAGGTGGAAAGGGAAACAAATGCCCTGTTTGTGGCAGATTCACATGGTTTAATGGAAGATGTAGTTCATGCGGGGCGCATGATTAAAGAATGTGAACATCAGCTTAAATAATAAACCATGAATGAACTCTGATAAAATATTGTTTATGATGAATATATATTAAGGAAGTGTAATTATGGCTTTTGCAAAAGAAGCAGAAATGACCAAAGAACAAATAATAAAATGTAATGCGATCATTCACACTGCCAGTGCTGCATCAGGAAGCGCGAGTTTTTTTACTTCACAGATTCCTCTTGCTGACAGTGTCATCATTGTTCCTGCTCAGATGGTAATGGTTGTTGGACTGGCGGGCGTATTTGGATATAAGGTGACTGAAGGTGTAGCAGAAGCTATTGTGGGACCGTTCATATCACAACAAATTGGAAAGGCGGTTGCAAAGCAACTTGTAGGTTTTATTCCTGTCGCTGGTAATATTGTAAAAGCAACAATATCTGTTACATTTACCGAAACATTGGGATGGTTGATTGCACAAAAGTTTTGCGAAGGACGAGCCAGAAATTTAGATGCAGAAGACGCGCTCAATTTTGTAGGAGACGCAATAAAAAAACATAATTTCAAAAAAAAAGTATCAAAGCCCCATTCAAATCATCACAAATGAGCACCTAATATTGTCTATAAGCATCGCGCAAAAAGGAAGTGATATAATGGCAAAACAAAGTAAGGAAACACTAATTAAGCGTTATGAATCTACCGCTGAACATTACGAGAAAAAAGGTGCGCGTGAATGGGCTTATGCAAAAAATGGTCATGGCGATGAACATTATGGCAGAGCTAAAGATGCCTATGATCGTGCCAAACGAAACCGCGACAAAGCCGAAGAATTAAAAAAGAACGATTAATGGAGGTTTTTTATGAATATTTTTGATCTTCTTGCAAATTTTGTCTTCGAAACTTTGGCAAGTAAATCTAATAATATGATTCGCTATGGTGAAAAGCAAAACAGAATTTTGGATGAAAAATACAGCGATTATTCTAGCAGAGATTTAACAGATGAGCAACGTAAGAAGTTAGATGATTCGTATAAAGCTAATCAAAAGAAAATAGATGATGCCATACAAAACGCAATAAATATAAATAATAAAGTTACACAATTACAAAATGATCGAAAAAATAGATATTAATATTATACAATAATTAGTAAAGAAGGAAACAAAAATGATTAAGAAACATAATGATAGTCATCCGCTTACATCAAGATACGTTAATGAGTATGGACAGGCAATCTGTTGTAGTTGCCATAAAAGCTATGAATACCGTGATTTGGCTGATCAATGTGGGATTTGTGGAAGGTGGTTTTGTAAGAACTGTGCGGTAAATGCTCCAGCAAGTCATGGCGGTGGAGTGATTTGTAAAAACTGCGCTGATCGAATTCAACGGGAAAAACGAAATAACAGATAAAAATATCATCATTATTCATGTTGAATTTGGTTATCATCAGGAGCGGAAGACTGTTTATATTCCCAACAAAGAGATTTATGAAATATTTGCAGCTTGCATGAGACAAATACACTGATTCAACCCTTCTGATCTCTGCTCTACAAAACATATCAATAGAATATTTTAAACTCACCCGGCGATTCATCCCAACCGAATCGCCGGGTGTTTTCGTTATTGCAATTGTTCTCTTACCGTGGTACGATAGATGCATAAAACTACCGCCATACAAATATCAAATAAGATAATACCCTTGCACAATATGAGAATATGGTATATAATATGAGCAGAGGCGTAAAAAACATAGACGGAGGTGGGTTTGATGGGCATTTATCTGAACCCGAACAACGACAGATTCAGACAAGCACTTAATTCTGAAATATATGTGGATAAATCAGGTCTGATTTCTGTAACAAATAAAAAAATCAGTACCGAGCAGAAGTACATCTGCGTCAGCCGTCCCCGGCGTTTTGGCAAATCAATGAATCTCGGTATGCTGGCGGCGTATTAC
>CACWUH010000143.1 GCA_902764015.1 uncultured Methanobrevibacter sp.
ATTGACCATTTCAGTGTGGAACCTCTCGATTTCATCCTCATCGGCCTTTTCATAGTCAAAAAGTGAGCCGAGGCGCTCATGGCGCCTCACCATTGCCTCGAAGTCGCACACGATTTCCTGTATCGTCAGCTGAATCTTGATTGTCATCTAAGCCTCCTGCCCTATCAGGAACATGTGCATTATTGCGGTGTTCAATCGCTGGTCGTTGCAGTACCGCTCAAGAGCCGGCCAGTAGTCGAGAAGCACATCCCTTGTGAGAATGACATTGTCTGAGTTGGGGTTTATGATGATACCGTCGAGGTCATCATGAAGGGCGTAGTTGGTAATCTGTGAGAAGTTGACAATCTGGGAGTACTTGTTGAGGGGCGTTTGGACATCCGAAATCCTGTCTTCTGAAGTGTAGACGGTGGCGTATCTTCCACCGATTTTATCAATGTAGAGAAAGCCCAGAGGCTTGTCCTCCATGGATATGATGCCATCCTCGGCAAATCCGTCAAGATCATCTCCAGACACCATAAGCGTCAGGAGTGTGGAGTTGGATATCTCGGCGAAGAGTTCCTCGTACCTTCCCGTGTTTGAGGGGTCTTTGATGAAATCCTCAAGGCTTGCGTTGTCCATGGAATCCCTCAGGCCCTTGAGCTCGGTTGAGGTGTATGATTCATCCGGAAGATAGTCGTGCTGCGGCAAATCGCCTATGTCCTCGAATATGTCCCTCACCAGTATGAAGCGTTCGCTTTCCGGGTTGAGGATAAATCCCTCAACAAAGCCGTTGTCGACCATCTCCTTGTAGAACTCGAAGTCGAACTCCTTGGATCCGCTTCTGCCGTCGGGGTCAAACTTCCTGAACTCGTCCATGTCGGTGAAGAGAAATCCGTACTTCTTGCCGTCATGAGTGAAGGTTGCAACGCCCGTGATACAGCCGACGCCGATTTCAACAGCGATAATCAGGTTTGAATGCTTGAGCTCGTCCAGAATCCTGAAGAATACCTCATCGCTTGCATCTTCCCATTTTTCCTCAAATTCCCTCACGTACCTTTTCAGATTGTCGTTTTTAACAAAATGCTTTCTCATTTTATTCACCTCTCACATTTATCGCTTTCATGGATTTTCTCATCTTTGATTTGTCAAAACTCTCTTCCGTATAAAATGACACCATCTGTCCTATGAAGATGTCGGTGCCTTCGAATTCATCCTTAAGGAAAAATATCTCATCATCATTTTCAGTTCTTATGAAGCCGCAGTTTTTCTCCTTTAGGAAACTGGCTACTGTACCGTGATGGATTTTCCGGTTTTTGTATTTATACTGGATCCATAAGTTTCTTATTTCCTTTTCGAGCTCTTTTTTGTTCAGCTGACTTTCATCAATTTCAAGCTGCTCTATTTCATAGACAAGAGGATAGCCGCTCTCCCTTCTTAAAAGACAGTATAATTGAGCATGCTTCAATGCCATTTCAGGATTGGCCTTAAGGGCCCTGTAGCATGTAAGGTAGACGTTAGCCTTGACCTTATTCGGCTCGTTTGACAGCACTGCAGGACAGAGATAATCAAGGGAAATCCATGGCTTTTCAAGCCTTAAATAGACTTCGGCAATGTCCCGGTACATATACCAGTCATGCCTGACCTCAATTACCTTTTCATAGTATTCCAAGGCTTCGCTTAAACGGCCCAATTCGATTAAAGATTTTGCAATCCTCCATCGAAACCAGGTGTCCCCTTCATCAATGAATCTCTTCAATGAATTGAGGGCGGTTTTGGACACTTCAATGCATCTTTCATATTCCATATTCTGGTAGTATGCCTTTGAAGCCCAGTCATAGTAGAGTTCCCTGTGGGATTTGTTGAATCTGCCATTCTTTCTGTAAAGCTTTTCATCCAAAAGGTCGGCATCAAGCTTTTCCAGCCATGGAATCATTGACGCAAAATCATTCTGGCTTTTGAAGTGATCCAATACCTTGAATATGGATGATGTGTAAACGCAGGAGCCGCATTTGTTGAAGTTTCTCTGCTCAACCAGCCCTGTGATGAATTCTGCATTTTTAAAAAGCTCATCCTCATCTGAAAAAAATGCGATTCTGGTCCTGTAGATTGTCCAAGCGTAGTCATTTTTCTGATTGAATGAAAACTCTTCCGGATGCTCCCTATAGCATTTTTCATAAATTTTTAAGGCTTGTCTGTTTTTTCCAACTGTCTTAAGTTCATGTGCATTCTTTAAATCTTTTTTAAACTCATTCATAATGGTGATCCTATTAAATGTGGCGTTTGTAAAAAGGCGGATGATT
>CACWUH010000144.1 GCA_902764015.1 uncultured Methanobrevibacter sp.
TTGACCTTCCATTGAATATTGTTGTTATCAATGTCTTGTCGCTGAATGTAAACTTGTTTAGATTTAAAATCGTGCTTGCGATAAACAAAGCATTTTTGCTTATGGAATTATCATTGCAGAACTCATTAATAGATTGTGAATCAAAAGTACAGGAAACATTTTTTATTTTACCTTCATCAGGATTTCCATTAAGGTCCGGAGTTAGAACAGTGGATTCAATTCCCTGAGTCAGCTTATCGTCAAAAAATGCCTCTGCAGATTGATACATTTCACTGTTTTCGGCTTCTTTTTCAAGAAGACTGTAGATGTAACCGTCAATTATTTCTTCTGATACGTCCCTATTTTCATAGATATCTGCAATATCTCTAAATAAATTGTTCTGCGATACCCCATCAGTGATTATATGATGGAAATCAGTGAATAAGACAACTTCATCAGGGGTTTCATATATTTTGAATCTGAACAACTGGCTGTCCTCTATAGTAATCGGGCTGACATCGTTTCTGACAATGTCTTCATCGCTAATGCTTTTGACTTTAACGATTTCAATATCATCAATTGCGGCATCATCACATCTCTTCTGTTTTAATTCTCCATCATGCTGTACGATTCTTGTCTTAAGATATGGATGTGCTTCAATAGTGTCAATGACTGCCTGTTTAAGTCTATTTGCATCAACATCACTGTCAAATCTTACTGTTGTAGGCATAGTATACTTAATCACGTCAGGATTTTGCTTACATTCATAGTAAATACCCAACTGATTTTCGGTCAACGGATAATACTCCATGTCTTTGGCTGATTCTATGAGCTCTTCTAGACCGGACTCCTTTTCAAATGAATTGTCAATCTCTATTGCAAAGTTTTTGATTGTTGGCTCATTGAATAATATGGAAATGTCTAGATTCGCGCCCATTTGCTCATAAATCATGGAATTCATTTTCATTAATGTCAGAGAAGTAAAACCAATAGCATACAAATCGTCGGTAACACCGAATTCATCAACTTCCACAATGGATGAAACGATATCATACAATTTTTCTTCCGTTTCGGTTTCAGGCATCACCAGAGCCAATTTGAGTTGCGGTTCAGGCAGTTGTTTCAGGTCTGTCTTGCCATTTGGTGTTTGCGGCATCTCATCAAGCTGCATGAAGACTGTCGGAACCATATAACGGGTGAGACGACCTATTAAAAACTCTTTTAAATCATCACTATCAATATCCTCATCGGCAGTGTAATAAGCACATAAATGGTCGTTGTTGTTGATTTCCTTAATTACAACTACCGCTTGTTTGATATTTGGATATTTACCTATGTTTGATTCGATTTCGCCTATTTCTATTCTCAATCCTCTGAGCTTGATTTGGTTGTCAATTCTTCCTTTGATGTCGATTTCGCCATTCGGAAGTTCAATTGCATAGTCCCCGCTTCTGTAATATGGAATGCCATCGATAGTGAGGAACACTTCTTCGGTTTTTTCAGGCAGGTTATAGTATCCTTTACCTACACCGGTACCCCCAATGTACAGTTCACCCATTACTCCATCAGGGACCAGTTTACCGTCAATGTCACGAACATCAGTGATATAATTGGTTAAAGGAGGACCCACAGTCAGATTGTTCACGTCTGTGACCTCCTTGTTGTTTGAGGTGATTGTCGTTTCCGTTGGCCCGTAGCTGTTATAGACAACCGCATCGCTGTATTTCCTTAAATCTTCATAAACTTTTGCTGAAAATTGCTCCCCGCCAAGGAAAATACATTTTAAACAGGAAATCACATTACAGAATTCATCCAATTCAAGATAAGACCCTAATCTTGAAGGAGTAATTTCTAAAACTTCGGGTTTATTCTCATCAATCAGTTTAATGAGCTCGGGAACATTTTTGATTTGAACATCATCAGCAAGTATCAGTTTCAACCCATTGGAAAGAGATGTCAATATGTCATCAACAGACACGTCAAAAGAGATGGTTGTAATACAAAGCAGACTGTCATAAGTGGATTTAGGGTTCTGTGCCTGATTGCAGATGTTTTTATGACAAATCATCACGCCTTTAGGATTTCCAGTGGATCCTGAAGTGTAAATCATGTAGGCCAAATCATCAGGCCCGACATCAACGTCAGGATTTTGAGAATTGCCCTCTTTAAGCAATTCTTCAATGTCTAAAGACTTTTCTCCGGATTCATTGGCAATAATATAATCCGCCTGACTGTTTTCATAAATGTAGTTTATCCT
>CACWUH010000145.1 GCA_902764015.1 uncultured Methanobrevibacter sp.
TGTTTCATTGGAAATTACAACAGAACAGTTTGATTTTCCTCCTCTCTGTTCCGGTCCGTAGCTTGGATACCATGAAACATGTTTTCCTTCAGCACATGCAGCCTGAGCAATGGTCAATCCTGCACTTAAAACACCCTGACCGCCGAATCCGGAAACCTTAATGCTTACAGGTTCCATTTCCTCATCGACATATCCTGTTCCTTCGCCCCTGTTAACGTTAAATATCTTGTCCAGTGATTCGGTTGAAAAGTCACTGGCAGGCCTTTGGACAGGTTCCTTGGTGTATAAGTTGTTTCTGAAGTTTTTGACAGGGAACTCTTTTTCCATTTGCTCTTCAATGAATTTCTGTGCACTTGCAACATCCTGTTTCAGGTTAGTAGGGCAAGGTGACAATACTTCAACAAAGGAATATCCTTTTCCTTCCTTTTGAACGGTCAATGCCTGTTTGATTGCATATTTTGCAAGCCTGATTTTCAGTGGATTTGCAAGGGATACCCTTTCGATGTATACAGGTGCTTTTAGAGTATTAATCAGTTCACACATGTGTGTAGGGTGTCCTGCATATTCAGGGTCTCTTCCGGTCTGGCATGTCACTGTCTTTTCGCCAATCAGGGTAGTAGGTGCCATCTGTCCCCCTGTCATTCCGTAAACGGTGTTGTTTACAAAAAATACTGCCATCTTTTCTCCACGGTTTGCAGCCTGCAGGGTTTCATTCAAACCGATTGAAGCAAGGTCTCCGTCTCCCTGGTAGCTCATGACAATTGCATTGTCTTCAGCTCTGGAAATTCCTGTAGCAACAGCAGGTGCCCTTCCGTGAGCGGTCTGGAAGTTTCCGCAGTTGAAGTAGAAATAAGCATATACTGAACATCCGACTGGGGAAATCATAACGCATCTTTCCTGAATTCCAAGCTCGTCCATACATTCTGCAATCAATTTGTGCAATATTCCATGTCCACAACCGGCACAGTAGTGAGTAGATTGGATATTTGTTCCTTTTCTAGGATACTCTTCTAAAAGGGATTGTGGATTTCTACGTACCTGTAATTCATAATCTTTGTTTTTATTATCACTCATTTTTCCACATCCTCTAATCTATTATATTTGGACTGGCCTTTTCCTCACTTCTTTCGGATAGGTCTATGTCTTCATCGTCAATGCCTGCTATTTCATAAATCTTAGCAAGTATCTGTTTCAGTTCAATCAGGTTTCCTCCCATTCTGTTGACCAGATGGGTGTCCTCTTTTCTGAGTGCCGCAAACTGCACGTCAGCCAAGAGTTGGCCATTGCTCATTTCAACTGAAATGAAGCTGACTCCTTTGTCTGCCAATTCCTTTACTCTGTCAACAGGGAAAGGTGATAATGTAATTGGTCTTAAGAGTCCGACTTTCACGCCTTTTTCACGGCTTTTGTCAACGGCTGATCTTGCGATTCTTGAGCTGATACCGAATGATACCAGAACGATGTCTGCATCATCAACCTGATATTCGTCATAGATTACTTCTTCAGCTTCGATTTTTGCATATTTTTCCTGAAGCTTGAAGTTGAAGTCTTCCAAATCGTTAAAGTCATTATAAATTGAAGTAATGAGATTTTCCATGGTATCTGCATTACCTTTTACTGCCCAAGGCTTGTCGTTTTTAGGTTCGATTGCTTTTTCAGGGAACACTAACGGTTCTGCCATCTGGCCTAGGGTACCGTCGGCTAAAACCACAACAGGATTTCTCCATTTGTCGGCAAGTTCAAATGCTTTCATGGTCAGGTCACACATTTCCTGTACGCTGTTTGGAGCCAGAACGATGTTTTTGTAGTTTCCGTGGCCTCCTCCCTTGACGACTTGGTTGTAGTCCCCCTGTTCAGGTCCGATGTTTCCAAGTCCAGGTCCTGCCCTCATGATGTCCACGATCACTGCAGGCAATTCAGCGCCGGCAAGGAAAGTGAATCCTTCTTGCATTAAACTGATACCAGGTCCTGATGAGGAAGTCATGACTCGGTGGCCTGTTCCTGATGCACCGTAAACCATATTGATTGATGCCTCTTCACTTTCAGCCTGTACGAAGTTTCTTCCAACCATAGGGAAGTATTTTGAGGCTTCATGCAGAATTTCACTTGCAGGAGTAATTGGGTATCCGAAAAAACAGTCGCATCCTGCATACATTGCGCCGATAACGACTGCAGTATTTCCTTTTACCATCTGATTACTCATTTATTTCCCT
>CACWUH010000146.1 GCA_902764015.1 uncultured Methanobrevibacter sp.
GTGGGACTTGGAACCAGACTTCCATGGGACAACCAATGGTTAATCGAGCCACTGACAGACTCTACAATCTACATGTCATATTATGCAATTGCAAAATACCTAAAAGACATGAATCCGGATGATTTGACCCCTGCATTCTTTGACAAAGTCTTATTAAACAAGGATTCAGGCGAAATTACCGTTCCTCAAGAAAAGGTACAGAAAATACAGGATGAATTCAACTACTGGTACCCATTGGACTGGAGACTGTCCGCAAAGGACCTGGTAGGTAACCACCTGAGCTTTTTGATGTTTGCCCACAGTGCAATCTATCCAAAAGAAAAATGGCCTCAAGGAACCGTAGTGTTCGGTATGGGACTTCTGGAAGGAAACAAGATGTCTTCCTCAAAAGGTAACGTCATCCTCTTAAAAGACGCAATCAGGGACTACACCGCCGATGTCGTAAGGCTCTTCCTGATGGCTTCCGCCGAACCATGGCAGGACTTCGACTGGAGGGAAAAGGAAGTTCTTGGAACAAAAAGAAGACTTGAATGGTTCAGGGACTTTGCAGCCAGAGTCGAAGAGATAAAAGGTTCAGCATTAAACTTAAGCAACATCGAAGAGGTGGAACTGACCCGTACCATTGACTTATGGATGATCAGCCAGCTCAACGAACACATCAAAAACGCAACCGAAGCTTTGGAAGTCTTCCAGACAAGACACCTGTACCGTGTAAAACACATAATCGATGCACAGGATCCGGCAGTAATTTACGTGCTGTCAACAGTCCTTGAAGCATGGATCAGGCTTTTAGCACCATTCACCCCACACACATGTGAGGAATTATGGGCAACCTATGGAGGAGAAGGATTTGTAAGCCAGTCCAGCTGGCCTGAAGCTGACGAAAGCCTTATGGATATAAAAATCGAAAAGGCAGAGTCACTGGTTGAAAACATCATCAAGGATATCGCCCACATCAAGCAGATGGTTGGAGACGAAGTTGAAAAGATTCACATCTACCTTGCCCCTGACTGGAAATGGGACCTTTACAAAATAGCTGATGAAGTAGGAAAACCTGACATCGGCCAGATTATGGGAAGAGCCATCGGCGCCAATATCTATGACGACAAAAAGGAAATAGCGATGGTGGCTAAAAAAATCGGTAAGGAAATAACCAAAACCCGCTACATCGGCAAGATCAACGAAGAGGAAATCTTAACCAATGCACTTGACTACATCAAAGAGGAAAGCGGCAATGAAGTAATTATCCACACCGATGACTCATACGACCCACAAAACAAGGCTAAAAACGCAATGCCTTACAAACCTGCAATCTTTATGGAATAATTCAAATTATTCCATCTATTTTCTATTTTTTGTTAACTTAACAAATATTAACAACCGCAGATGCTGAAAATATTGGGCATATGGTTTTCCGTCTGTAATTCCTTTCTTTTTTTAAAAATTATGCAAAAAAAATTATACATGTCTCTATAATTCATTTAAAAAAATAAACTAAATTTAATATATATTAATTAAAGAAATATATTACAATTAGAATTTAAATGAGGCATAAACAATGAGTAAAAATAAGGCAATTGCAATCTTTTTAATTTTATTTTCTGTTTTATGTTCACTTTCGGCGGTTGCTGCAAGTGACTTAAACTCGACAGACACTATTGCAAATGATATTACTGAAGAGAGCATTATTGAAACTGCAGATTTTGATGAAGAACAGGAAAGCATATTGAATACGACTGATGAAGAACCGGAAAGCGTATTGTATGCAACGGATGAAGAACAGGAAAACATATTGGATGATGGCGAATCAGGTGAATGGGGCACATTCTCTGAGTTAAGGAATATACTCACCACATCTGGCTATCAAAATGTCGTTTTGTATAAGAATTATAGATGTGAGGGTCCTAAGGACGCAATAGTCATTGACCACACTATAAACATTAATGGAAATGGGCATACTATTGACTGTGCAGGAAAATCAAATGGATTCGTATTCAGGAATTGTGCGATTAATTTAAAAAATTTGCGAATTACAGGATTTGCCGGCACTTCAGGTTCTAGCTCTTATGCTATATCTGTTGAATCTGTTACTAAGTACGGCAAAATCGAAAATTGTATTTTTGAAGGCAATTCACATAGCGTATTGTCATTTGCAAAATCCGATAAATGTACGATTTCCAATTGTATTTTTAGAAACAATTCTGCAAGGGGAGCTGAAATTTTTTATGGAACCGGTAATAATGTCATGATGGGATGTATTTTTGAAAATAATGGAAGATTTACATCCAACGGAGGATATGACACCGACAAAATAATTAGTTTAAAAAATGAGTTTCTTGTTGAGAACTGTATCTTTGAGAACAATGTTGCTAAAATGGGAATTGTCTATTTTGAAGACACCATGTATAGTCCTTGTGTTAAAAAATGTTTCTTTGGTGCTGCTCAAACCGATGAGGATTATGGTTTAATTTATTGTGACGGTCCTAACAAAATAGAGGAATCAATTTTTTGCACTCCTGATATAAAAGGAAATGTTAAAAACGGTGATAAATCCGCAGGCTTATCGTATAATCTCTGGCTGGACGGTACAAAATCTAATGAAATCCCTGAGAGATTCGTTGGATCTGGATACGGCTATGAAACCAGATATGAACCATTTATTGTTACCGGATACCAAACAGTGAGAATATATGGCCAAATTTTTTCCAGGTATATTTATGTCCCGACAATACCTAAAGAAGT
>CACWUH010000147.1 GCA_902764015.1 uncultured Methanobrevibacter sp.
GCATGCAGTGATGTTGACATTGAAAACCCTCAATTGGGAAAATATATCCTCCAAGCGGTGGCAGAAACCGACAGGTGGATAAAAAACAACACCAATCTGGGAATAGTTATGATGACAACCCCTATTGCAGTTGCGGCATCAATCAGCGAATCCTTTGATGAAATAAGGGAAAACGTAAAATTATTGATGGCAAACACTTCGGTTGACGATGCATGCGATTTGTATGATGCGATAAACATTGCAGATGCCGGTGGAATGGGCGACCAGGACGAGTATGATGTTGCAAGTGACAGCGCCAAACAGGAGTTGAGGGATAACGGCCAGACAATGTGTGATGTCCTGAAGATTTCGGCTCCATGGGACATGCTTGCGCGCGAAATGACCTCTGACATGCCTGCGGTTTTTGAGATAGGCTATCCTTGCTATCACGGGCTGAAGCAGAACAAGTCCCAAAACGATGCATGTGTTTTGACATTCCTGACAATCTTGTCACAGGTTCCCGACACCCTGATTTCAAGAAAATACGGATCAGATGAGGCCTTGAAAATCTCCATGATGACAAGGGATCTGCTTAACTTGAAGGACGAACCTGATTTCATGGACAGGCTCAACGAATTCGATGATTATCTCTTCAAAAACAAGTATAATCCAGGAACCACTGCGGATTTGACAGCTGCATCGATTTTTGTTAGCTATCTGAAGTCACATTTCGAATAGTCATTTTGATAAGTAATTTTAACTTATTTTCTTTTTTGAGAGTTTTAAACTCTTCTTTTTTTGTTTATTTTTCTACTATGATTTCAATTTCGATTTAAAATCATGGTGCTGCAGCAGCCCTATCAGAATGATTATCAAAAGATAGAAAACAAGCAGGTTCGCATACAGGTATCTGTTGTCCTGTATCGGCGTTGACAAAAAGACAATTATGATGTTGAAAAGGTTTGGAAGATACATCAGATATATCTCCTTGGACCGGGTAATCGCATGCATCAATATTAGGATGACAATCGAGAGGTACATGAAGAGTGCCGGGCTTTCAAGCAGTGTGTCTGCCACAACATTGTTTTCAATGTCCAGCGGCAGCGAATTTAGTGCATTGAATACAGGATTTCCCCAGTTTGCATAGGAGAGGTTTTCATAGCTTTGAGTTGGAGTGTAGTTGCGGGGAGCATAATATGATTTGAAATCCATTTGCAGCCTGTCATGGTCTCTGTTCATGTAATATGCATGTCCTGCCCAGTCGCTGTCTCTTGTGATGTCCCATACCATCGGTGATGACTCAAATAGGTACTGCAGGAAATGCATAGGGTCCTTCAGGCAGTATTTTATGGCCAGTCCAATATATTCACCCTTGTTTTTCTCGAATTCATTATACTTCGTTATGGCAAATATCTTGTCCGAGTCCGTCTTGATGTAGCTTTCATTGATCTTGTCCTTGATGAGTATTTTCTCCACCTTTTGCCTGTCGGCATCCTCCATGTCGAGATGAAGGTAATAGTCCGCTAGCATATGGCATGTCTTGGCCATAAGCGCATCCTTTTCATTGTCCTGAACGTCATAGGCGACATTCAGCGATGAAATCAGAAGGATGAATGTTATTGTAAGTATAGGCAATAGAGCAGCCATCCTGCGGTTGGATTTCATGAAAAGGTAGACTGAATAGATTACCATCACAATCAGGATGACGTACATTCCGTTTCCCCTCAGCTGGGACACAAAAGCCATGACCAGTGCAAGAATCAGGATGAACCTGTAGCTCACTTTCCCTTTCCTGTCTATCATGACCTTGGCCAGGAAGCACAGAAACATCAGGAAGTAACTGAAGAGTATGTCCTTCCACAGGGTGATGGAGTACAGTGCGTTGATTGGAATCAGGCATATTATCAAGGTAATTATTGCCTGCAGCTTGAATGTGGCATTGTCTTTGCCGTCATCTTGGCGGAAATATCTGCAGATTATCATCCACATGGCAGAAAATACGAATATCTGGAAAACTGCAATCGATATGGTGCTTGGATAGACTTTAAGCAATATCATGCTGATGAAGGTGTGAAAGAAGGGATGCCAGTTTCCAAACTGTCCGGAAGCAATCTGGTGCAGTTGATTGAATGTGTCATATGTGCATATTCCCGGATTGAACCATCTTTAAATTCCATATTTGTAGTATATTGAAACTATTATATAATGATTTAGCCGGCTTTTGCTTTCATGGCTGAAACCGACATTCATCACTAAAGCTTTTGCTTTGTCCGTCTTAAATACCCTCACGACAAAAGAATAATTGAAGGCCGAACGGCCTACAGATACATAGAATATTTTGAAAAGTTGAAGGCACAAATGACTGCATTCCTTTTTTGGGGAATTGTAATGATTTGTGTTGCATTAACGAGGAGGGACGATATGGCATTAATACCTACAGTGATAGAGAGCACAAACCGTGGAGAAATCGCATGCGACATCTATTCCAGGCTTTTAAGGGAAAGGATCATCTTCCTTGGAGGCGAGATTGATGATGCTACTGCAAGCCTTGTTGTAGCCCAGCTTCTCTTTCTGGAATCCGAGGATTCAAACAAGGACATCAATCTCTACATCAACAGTCCCGGCGGCAGTGTGGCCGCTGGAATGGCGATTTATGACACTATGAACTATGTCAAATGTGACGTGTCAACGATTTGCGTCGGCATGGCCGCATCCATGGGAGCATTCCTTCTTTCAGGTGGTGCGAAGGAAAAGAGATATGCCCTTCCGAATTCAGAAATCATGATTCATCAGCCACTTGGGGGGACCCATGGCCAGGCCACCGATATGGAAATCGATGTCAGGCACATGCTGCGCATTAAGGAAAATCTCATTGAAATCATGGCCGACAATACCGGAAGGGATTATGATGAGATTTATGCAGACTGTGAGCGAAACAACTGGATGACAGCACGCGAAGCCATGGAATACGGGCTTATCGACAGTGTTGTTGAAAAACGTGAGTGATTATTGATATTGTGCCTCATGACAGGCATATAAGAAAAAAGTGATTTGGGGGAAAAGAAATGATTCGTTATCATGACAGGGTAGATCTCCATAAGCCAAAAGAGATCAAGGCATTTCTCGATGACTATGTCATCGGACAGGAGGAAGCGAAAAAGGCGCTTTCCGTTGCCGTGTACAATCATTACAAG
>CACWUH010000148.1 GCA_902764015.1 uncultured Methanobrevibacter sp.
AAGGGAATTTGACTGGGAGGCACAGTTTGACCTTGCCCTTGACAAGTCAAAGCCTAGAAAATATCGTGACAAATGCGAACTGGATGACAATGAAATGTGCGCCATGTGCGGAGAGTACTGCGCAGTGAAAATAGCCAAAGGAGACTTTTAAATGAAATATCAGGAACTGGTTGATGTCTACTCAAGTCTTGAAGCCACCACAAAAAGGCTCGAAAAGACAGACATCATTTCAAATTATCTCAAAACCCTCGATTCCGACACGATAGAAAAGGTGGGACTTCTGATTTTGGGTACCGTATTTCCCGCATGGAGCTCAGAGGAGATAGGTATCGGAGGAAAACTTGTGGAAAGGGCAGTCGCAGAAGCCGTGGGAACAACACCGGCAGCAGTCGAGGATGCAATCCGTGACGAGGGCGACATCGGACTTGCATGCATAAAGCTCTATGCCAAAAAGTCACAGATGACATTCTTCTCACAGCCCCTGACAATTGACTTCGTATTCAACAGCCTGAGAAAATTATCCCAGATTTCAGGATCAAGGTCCACCAACAGAAAGATTGCTGTTCTTCTGGAGCTGCTCTCACAGGCAAGCGCAACAGAAGCCAAATATCTCACCCGTACAATCACAGAGGAATTGAGAATCGGCGTTGGGGACGGAATTGTCCGTGACGCGATTGCACAGGCCTTCGATATTGACAAGGCAGTTGTTGAAAGGGCACAGATGCTCACCAATGACTTTTCAGTCGTTGCAAGAACCGCCAAGGATGAAGGCAAAGAGGGCCTTAAGAAACTGAACCTGACACCCGGAACCCCTGTCAAGCCTATGCTTGCACAATTGGCACCGCCACTGGATGAAATCATACCTGAAATGGGAAATGCACTTTGCGATACCAAATATGACGGAATACGCCTTCAGGTCCACAGGAACGGCGATGAAATCAATATATTCCGAATACCTCCCCCATGAGGACTACATCGTGGAGGGCGAAGTGATTGCAACCCGTGACGGAAAGCCGCTGCCATTCCAGAATGTCCTGCACAGGGTGAGAAGAAAGCACAATGTCGAGGAGGCAATGGAAAACGTTCCCCTAAAAGTATACCTATTTGATGTAATGTATTATAAGGTTCCGATGATTGACGAGCCTCTAAGAAAGAGAAGGAAGGTTCTTGAAAGCATCGTCGACACCTCGGTCGATGAAATGAACCTGAGCGCAATGAAGCATGCAACCGCAGACAACATCCCCGAAATCCAGGAACTCTTCGAAGCATCAATCAATGAGGGCCATGAGGGCATAATGATTAAGGACTGCAACGAGCCATACATTCCAGGCCTCAGGGGCAAGAAGATGCTCAAGTACAAGGCAGAGCCTGAAACGCTGGATATGGTAGTCATCGGCGGAACATACGGCATCGGAAAAAGGGGAGACTTTGTCGGATCGTATCTGGTGGCATTAAGGGACGAGAATGATGACTTCAAAAGCGTCGCCTATGCCGCAACAGGCCTTGACGACGCCACACTTGAATACCTCACCGGCAGAATGAAGGAGCTTGAGATTTCAACAAAGGGCCGTGAAATAAAGGTCGAGCCGAAGATAGTCCTTGAAATAGCATTTTCTGAAATCGTGGAATCCCCAGAATATGAAACAGGATACTCATTGAGGTTTCCGGTCGTCAAAAACATCAGAAAGGACAAGAGTCCGATGGATGCCGACACCGTTGAAAGGCTGCTTTCGATGTATGAGAGCGGCAATTAAAAAAAGAAAAGAGGTTAAATTATTTTAAGAATTTAACCCTTCGATTATTTCTTATCCTCTCCTTTATAAGGACTTCTTCAGGAGTATCGGGCCTTTCCATATCCTTTAAAAATTCTTTGGCCGCCTCACCCTTGAGAATTGGAGTCGGAGCAATAGGTTTTGCCATGATAAAAAACCTCCTTAAACTAATTAATTAAATAAAATTTAGTAATTCAAATTATATAAATATTATTTTAAATTCTTTTTATATCCTTATATAATGGGATTGTTGTTTTATCACTTCGGCTTGCGCTTCTTATTAGTTTATTTTTATTTTTAATCTTAAAATAATTAAAACCATTTTTATAATAAAATACTCTAACTTTACAGTATGAATCGACAGTTATAAAACGAACCCCTACTTCTTCAGAAAGATTTTTAATTTCAAAACAGATATCATCCAATAATAATGTTCCTAACCCATTACGCCCATATTTCTGATTTATAGCCAAACGACCAATTTTAATAGCAGGGCAATCATCATATGGCAACTTATAATTATTATTTAAAGATTGGACCTTAATACTATCTGAAAGTAATGAAAAAAAATCCAATTATCTCATCATCATATTTTGCAAGATAAGTAACATTTAAATTTTCATTCTGTTGAATTAAAGCATCTTCTTTTAAAAATCATCCATATCTTTTAATCCACAAGAAAACCCGTCTAAATTATCCTTTGAAGTTAATTTAACAATTTTATAATTATTTACAATCTTATCAATTGACATATTTTAACTTTATTGTGCAAGAATTCTCCGGCTTCTTTAAGCCGGGGATGAATTGCACATTTTAGTGGATAGTGTCTATATTTTTTTTATGTGGATGGAGTGATGCGATTACTTTTCAAATGCTCTCGGATAAATGCCATATAATATGTAGGTTTATAATAATCTAATATAGAAAGATGGGGGAAAAACTTCAATAAGTTAATTTTTTTCCTTTCTTTTTTAAAACACGGTTTCATAATAATAATATTCTAAAAAAAACAATCCTTTAGGATTATTTTTAGTCATTAAGTGATGATGTTTTAGGATTTTTTTATAATTTTAATAAAATGTGAAAAAAAAGATGTTGAATATGTGTGATAAAACTTTTATTTTAACTGATAAGGTTGAATTTGTTCCTGATGAAG
>CACWUH010000149.1 GCA_902764015.1 uncultured Methanobrevibacter sp.
TCATGCCAGCGAACATTCTGTATGGCCCCTTCCAGCGCCATCAGCCTGTTAATGCATGCGCTTTCATCCATTTGCCTAATTCTTAGCCATGCTTCCTTGCTGCCGATGTCCATCAGGTCATCGACAGTGCTTATTCCCACATCATTCAATTGTCCTTCAAGTACCTTGCCGATGTTTGGCAGCTTAGAGAGTTCACCCATTTCAATACCTCCGTCATTGTCTCTTAAAGAAATTTGGCATTATTGGGATTTATAGTTTCGCATCTCTTAAGAATGCTTTGACAATTAATCAAAAATCGTGTAATCCAGTTCCTAATTTGAACCTCACAGGCTTAAGGAAGCCATAGAATTCTTGCACAATAATGTTAAATATCCCCTCAGAAATAATAATTAACATGACTTTCCTAAACGAAAATGCAAACATAAGGCAGTTTGAATTAATCAAATTCATCAATGAAAACTCAAGTGACGAGCATGTGATATCTAAAATCTCAATCGTGCTTCGCCGGGACAAAATCGAGGCTCCTTACTACATGTCCACCGTTTTAAAGCTATCCACCTGCATCGACATGCCCGACACCGGACTCACCCATGCAATGGACATGCTGACCCACCACAGGATGCACAACCTCACCGAAGGCAAGTACAATGAAATCAGAGCGCTGATCATTGATGCTGAAGGCAACGAGCAGGTGAAAATCACCAAAGAGGAAAATCGCATTAAGATGGAGATGACCTCAAAAAGCGATGAGGAATTCCAGAATCTCCTTGAAAAGCACCACGAACTTTTCGAAAAGATTGACGGCCTGGTCGGCTAGATATAACAACACTACCTTTCGACATCGCTTATGAACTTCAAATCATCATAATTGAACCTTTTGACCTTTCGGGCTTGGCTTGCATATCTTGCACCCATTCCCTCAGGGTCGCTGTCCCACACGTCATAATCCTCAAAGCCATCCTCGTCGATGAAGGCGACCACATCAAGGTCCATCCTTGAGCATGCATTTGCATACACCACAGGCCTTCCATCCTCCATCGCCAGAAAATATGAAATCCAGCCGAATGGCATGTAGAATGCCTCCTGCTGGCCGAACAAATCCTCAGTCAGTTTGATTTCGTCTATTCGAAAATAATTCTCATCAAGCCTTGCCCTCAAATATTCGTGAAACTTTTCCTCAAGCCTTTTCAAGTCATGCATCACATCACCACCGTTTCCTTAAAAAAAATCACAAGCTACCGGTTATCCCTTGAGGCGATTCAAAACAGGACTAAAACTTCTTCCTTTTCCTTTTTGACACCTTCATCATTGGGATAGAGCTCCAGAACCATGTCATAATATTCAAGGGCCTCGCCATATTCACATCGCTGGCGAAAAATCCTTGCCTTGATGAATAATGCCATTGCGTATTCATAATATGTCTTGTCTTTGAAGGTCGCCAGTGCCTCGTCGGCATTGGCCTCGGCAAATCCGAAATTCTCTGCACCATATTCCTTCATAGCCCATAGGGTGAGAAACTTCGCCTTGTTGTTTGCAACCGTCCTGTTTTGAGGCTCGATTTCAAGTGCCCTTGTGAAGCTGTCTGTCGCCTCGAAGGCAACGTCATAATTATCGTTCTCGTATATGTTCCATAGGATTATTCCCCTCACGTTCCAGTTTTCGCACAAGCCAGGATTGTATGTTATGGCCGCATTTATGAAGGCCAGGGCGTCATAGAACTTACCCTCACCCTTGAGCCTCAGGGCCTCTTCGAGAAAGAGCTCAGACTTGCTCACATTTCTGCTCCTGCGGTCAGTCTTGCCGTAGTCGTGCTTTTTTAGATAATCCATATAGGGGACGTCGGGAACGCCAATGTCGTTTCCGTCGCCTATCGGGTCTCCAACCTGCCATTCTCTCATCAAATCACCTCATCATGGAAATGTCTTTTCATTACTATTTTTGAATCTTCGAGTAGAAGTCAATTGCGGATTATACTCAAAGCCTCGAACTCATCACACATGCCGAAGACATAATCGATCTGCGCAATGTCATCGATCCATTCGGATGGAATGTCATCGAATCCGTAGTATATTCCCGCAAGTCCTCCGCACTGCCTTAAGTACTGCTTCGCGATAGCTTGAGGTGGTCAGCAGACAATGAAGGGCGCACTCCAATGT
Organism: uncultured Methanobrevibacter sp.; assembly: GCA_902764015.1. GTDB lineage: Archaea > Methanobacteriota > Methanobacteria > Methanobacteriales > Methanobacteriaceae > Methanocatella. The sequence continues at coordinate 2,157 of CACWUH010000149.1, forward strand.
TTCAACCACATAAAATCCGCTTGAAACTTCATCAAGGTCATTGTCAAAAATCCTGTCAAAGCTTTCAATCCAATCAAATCCGGCATAACGGCTTTTGATTTTAACGCAGGACCTTTCGATGTGTTCGGATATTTCCAGATCATCTGCAAGCATCGACTTTGCGATTTCAATATAGAGGACACAAGCGATTCTGCACAGCTCATGGCCATGGGTTATCCGGCAGGCGTTCTCGACTGTCTCATAATCAACATCATCAATGAATGCCCACGGAAGGATTCTCATGAGCGACCCATTGGTTATCTCATGACCGCTCGTTCCTCCGCATTCAAGGGGCTCGACTCCGCTTTCAAACCTTTCGATTGCAGCACCTGTCGTGTATCCGTAGTCGAAGGTGCCGTACTGCGTGTGTTTGCCCTTACGGGCATAGAGGCAGAACTCGCTTAAGATGTCGCCATAGTCGATTTCCCCTCTGTTTACTATGCTCTGCATGGTGGCAAGGGCAAGCGAGGAGTCATCCGACCATGTTCCCTTGGGCAGGTCATAGGTTCCGTGTCCCCTCATGCCGGTTACGGGATTAATTTGAAGTTCCCTTCGGCTTTTGAACTCGACCGGAACGCCCAGAGCATCTCCCACAACCAAACCAACAATTCCGTCTTTAACCTTCATGATTTTCACCACAATATGTCATTCACTATCTGTTAATACATTGTTAGTAACTTAAGGTTCATAACTGTTGCC
>CACWUH010000150.1:0-1780 GCA_902764015.1 uncultured Methanobrevibacter sp.
GTAATAAAATTAGTTGACTCTGCAATTGATGATTTTAACAAATCATCATAATTTTTTCTTTTTTTAGCGGAAAATTGATATAATCGACAGTATCCAGACTATCACCGTAACAATAAGCACGTACTTTCCGTGCCTTTTGGCCTTGGGCTCATCCCTTGTGAGAAGATATATTGCAACGATAAGGCCTAAAAGAGGCACAAGAATCGCTAGGATGTATCCGATGACGATCGCTGCGGTGTGGCTTTTCTCAGTTACTTCAATAAACTGGCGTGTGTTTTCCTGATGGCTAAACCTGTTTTCCTCAAGTGTGTCTAGGTTTATTCCGCAGCTCTTGCAGAACCTGGCATTGTCGATTAGCTCCTCGCCGCATGACGGACAGTATTTGGTCATGAAAATCACTCATCACCGAACATCCTTTGAATCAGGTCATCCTCTGACTTGTAGAAGTTGAGCTTCAGCACTTTTTGAAGCGTATCCGGTGCTCCGAGCAGCTCCATTGCCTGATCAAATGGAATATACACATTCTTTGCATCCTGACTGTAGCACATCTCCAATGTTTGCGGCAACTTTCCCTTGCTTGAGTCGGTGAGTATTACTGTAGCGTCATCGATATTCTGGTTTCTCTCGATGGATTCACGAGACACGACTTCCGCTATATTAAAATTAGTAGTTTCGCCATCACCCATCAGATTATCAATCACAACTTCATTATTTTGAATGCTTAATTTGAAGATGTCTCCATCTATGAAATATGCCTCGCCGACATCGCATGTCACATCAAGAAGTGACTCGAAGGAATCCATTTCTGAGTATACCTCTTCCGACTCCTCGAATTCTGGGATTACATAGCCTGACCTGTCCACAAGGTCGGCCTCTCCGGCGATGATTTTCAAAAGGCGAATGATTTCCCTGTTCTGGCTTTCAATGTTTCTGTTGATTCTTATCAGTTCCGCTAGTTCAGACATAATAATTAATTTAAGGAAAGTGATTATTAAAATTTTTCAAAGGAAGCCCCATCGGCCAATATGGCCTACGAGAAAAAAAGAGTGTTTGATTAATGGGCCAATGAGGCTCCTTCAAACGTCACCCAATAGTTCGGGATTGCACCATACAATCCCATATAGTAATATGAACTCACCAGAATATATATTTTGCCATATGAAGCCAGTGCAATATTGCAATTTGTATGTAAGATTACGAAACGGCGTCAATTTTGATATCAGGATATCTCAAACATGTAAAAGATCGCATCGGCCAGCCTCTCGTCATTGGCAAACCTCTCGAAACCTATTGAATACCTGAGAAGGGTGGCCCTCGGAATCAAGACATTGTCGCTTTGGGGATTGAGGATGATTCCGTCCATGTCCTCGGATAAAACAAAATTCACAAGCATTGCAAGGTTGACAACCTGGGAATACATGAACTTTTCTGTACTTACCTCTTTAATTTTGTCTTCGCTTGAAAATATTGTCGCATATGCTCCTCCCACATTGTCGGTGTACATCTGAGCCAAAGGCCCCGAATCCATCATGGATATGACCCCGCCGGATGCCTTCGCCGACAGGTCGGCATCGCTCACCATCAAAGTCAACAGGGTTGACCTTGAAAGCATCTCAAAGAGCGCCTCGTAGTTGCCGACATTTTTTGGATTTTGGATGAAGGCCTCCAGATCATCGTTTCTTGAACTTTTAAGCTGTTTCAGCTCATCGCCGGTGCAGGCATTGGTCGAAAAGAAGTTGGTCTTAGGGATGTTTTTGATGTCAAGAATGAACTCCTTTGT
>CACWUH010000150.1:1790-5181 GCA_902764015.1 uncultured Methanobrevibacter sp.
AAGACATTCTGATAGAGCTCGAAGGAGTTCTGCATCAGCTCGATATCATCCATGTCGATATCCTCCTCATCCTTGAAGAACTTTCTGAACTCGTCGGTGTCTGTGAAAAGCGGAGTCAGCCTAAGGCCCCTGTCGTCCTCATAGATTATGAAGTTGAGTGTGAATTCATCCCTTTTTGCCGGAATGTGCAGGTTGGAGTAGCGAAACTCATGGATAAGCCTCAGTGTCAGCTCATCGATCAGCTCGTTTCCATTATCATAGATATCCTCTATAACTGTTCTAAGGTGTTTGTGGTTTGTCATCAGACTTACTTTGTTTGAAATGGTATTTAAATGAATCCGGAATGAACCTGTCATTTTCGACGAATTCACCAATCCTTGAATCGATGAAATAGGTCACGCAGTAGTCATCCTCAAACCTCATTCCCCTTCCATATGTTTGAATAAGCGATAGGGCGGTCTTGTAGTTGTACCAGTCCTCATCGGCATTTGCCCTGAGCATTATCTGCCTGTCTCCCAAATCGGGATAGGGCAGCTTGTAGATTATCTGGAATCTGCACTCATCGCCCGGAAGGTCAACGCCCTCGTTCATCGACGGCGATATCAATACCAGTGGTTCTGTGCTTTTCTTGAACCTATCAAGCTGTTCGGCACGGTTTTTGGTGTTGTGCTCCATAAGCCTTGAATCGTTGAGGTTTTCCATGAGATAGTCCCTGCAGGAGGCGCTCACCGTGTGTATCATTCCCTTCTCGGCACTGTGCCTGTCAAGTATCGATTTTATGACACCGATTGTTTTCGGGGCGTTTTCTGATATCATCCTTCTTGAGAGGTTGAACTCATCAAATGACATTACCGGGTTTCTTTTCATATCAAATGGCGATTTTTTCCTTATCGGATATATCTCATCCTCTGCGATTCCCAGGCATTTGGCAAAGAACTTCCAGTCAAGTATCGTTGCGCTCATGAATATGCACACCTCACCGTAGTCCAGCAATGTATTTCGGGCGTATCTGTCGACTTTAAGCGGCTTGAACTCGAGGGTCTTGTAATCCTGATTGTAGTCGAATATCCATCCGTAGGGATCATAGGCGATGTTTTCAATAAAATGGCTGCATGAGGCAATCTCACCCCTTATGAAGGCAACCTTTTCCATGAGATGGGGTTTCGGGATTCCCTCTATTCTTTCAAGCTCCTTTAGGTACTTGTCCCTCACCTCCTGGATGAACATGAGCCACACGTCATAGTCTCCTGCGTCAAGCTCATAGATCATGTCATCTGTGATGTCCATCTTGAGGTGCTCCGAGAGGTCATCGGCTGAAAACTCAAGCTTCAGCTGGCTCATGATGACGTTTTCAAGGTTGTGGGCCTCATCGCAGATTAAGAGTTCCCTTTTGGTGAAGTCGTTTACGTAGTTTAGCTCCAAAAACATGTAGTGATAGTTTGATATTACGGTTTTTGAATTGAGCGCCTTCTGCTTCTGGATATGGTAGTCGCATTCTGTTTTGGGATTTTCGCAGGGCTCTCCCTCGCAGATGCACTTTCCCACATCGCATGTAAGCGACGAATCCTTTCGGCAGTAGAAGTTGGCCCTTCCCTTCACAAGGCTTAAATTTCTGAAATCATCTATGTACTGCTCCTGGAGCTGCTTTGTGACGGTGAGTATATATGATGAATCATACATTGAAGAAAGAGTTGCGGCAATTGCGGATTTTCCAGTTCCCGTTCCGGCCTCAAGAACAATGTATCTGTAGCCCCTGGCGATTGCATCGGCTATTTCGGATGCCGTTTCAAGCTGGTCCGGCCTCGGGGTTTTAAATGGGAAGTGATTTCTGACTTCGGAATTGACTTTTGAATAATCGCTGTATTGCCACATCTAATAGAATTTAATGGATAGATTATATATAAGTGTTGGCAGAGAGCATTTGAAAAGTAATCTCAGTTGTCATAATCCTTGACCGATTTTATGAGATTGTCCATCTCGCCTATCAAATCGTCGACGTCCTCCTTGGTGGTGATGCTGTCGTTGACTATAAGCTCGCTTGTAAGAGTGTCTATCTTGTCTGTGATTTCCTCAAGAATTCGACCTCGGAGGCAATTCTTGGAGAGTACTCATCTGCAAGGTTTATCATCGTGTATGCCGAGTCCCTGTGCTTTTTGAAAAGCTGTGATGACTTGTCGACGCCTGATATGAATCGGGTGTATGTCAGCTGCGGAGGCTCGAAGCGTTTTGCTATCAGCTCACGTGCTGACTTTTCCTTTGCCGAGAACTTCTTGTTTAAATCATCAAGCTGTAACTGGTAGTCAAGATATTCGGGAATCACCTTAGGCCTAGTTGTAGGGATTTCGGCTTCAACCTTTGGGGCTTGCTTTATTTCCTTTTTCGGCCTATGCGGAAGTTCCGGCTTGGCATCGCTTCCGTCATTTGTAAGCTTATGAATCACGGTTCCGATTGCAAAGACAGGAACCTCGAAAATCACGCCCACAAATATTGCGCCGAAAAGAATCATGTAGTTGATAGAATACAGTCCGAATGCAAATCCCAAAAGAAATATTACAAATGAAAGCATCTTCGTTTTGGACAGAACGAATCCGCCATTCTTTTCCTGCCAATAGAAAAATAGGTGCTTCAGGTCAGTGCCAAAGCCGTAGTCATTGAGCCACGATACCGACAAGAAGAGTAATCAGAGCGAATATGACTCCCAGGATTATTCCTGCGGCGATTGTTGATGTCATGCTTGCGAATGGCGCGAAATATATGAAAACTAAGGCTGTTGCCAGCTTCGTTTTTGAAAGCATGCTGCCCTGGGGGTAGGACCAGTAGAACAGCTTGTGAATCAAATCATCATTTGGAGCCGCCAGCTCATTTGCTTTTCTAAACGTGTTGCACTTGCAGTATGGGCAGAAGTTTGCGCCGTCGTCAACGCTTTTTCCGCAGCTGTTGCATATCTTTGACATTTCTATTCCTCAACCAAAAAATCCTCATATGTTAAAGTGTTAAGTTCATCGTCCGTTATGTCTGTCTTTGGAGCCAGCCTGTTTGCCTGTGCGGTTATGACCTCCTCGAAAAAGTTCCTCACGGCCCTTCCGTTTGCGAAGTTGTCTGACTTGTGCTCGCACATTTTGGCGAAGTACTGGTGAGCGTATTCATCAGCCGCTTCGTCAAGGCTCAGGTTTGCCTCGCTGCACATGAGCATGAATATCTCGTAGAGCTCGTCTGCGGTGTAGTCCTCGAAGTATATGAACTTGTTGAACCTTGACTCGAGGCCCGGATTGGAGTGAAGGAAGCGCTCCATCAATGCAGGATATCCTGCAACAATAACAATCAAATCGTCACGGTTGTCCTCCATCGCCTTCAGGAGGGTGTCGATTGCCTCCTTTCCGTAGTCGTTTTC
>CACWUH010000151.1 GCA_902764015.1 uncultured Methanobrevibacter sp.
TCATTTGTTTAAACTATTTAAACTAATTTGATATATATAATTAATTGGTGAAGTCTATGGATGAAAAAATCACGGTCATCATACCCGTTTTCAACGGCGAAAAATATCTTGAAAGAACGCTGGATTCGCTTATAAACCAGAGCTTCGGCTTTGAAAACATAGAAGTGATAATAGCCGATGACTGCTCCACAGACAATACCGCTAACATCATGAGGGAATATTCGGACAGATATTCCAATATCAAATGCTTCTTTTTAAAAAAAAATTATGGGGCTGCCGGAAAGGGCCGCAATGTCGGGCTTGAAAACGCTTCAGCCGACTACATCATGTTTCTAGATAGCGACGATGAATTCGCACCCGACATGTGCGAGGTGATGTATTCGGCAATCACACGTGAGGACGTTGACTTTGTAATGTGCAGATACGACATGTACGTCGACGGAGAGTTTGCCGGACATAACAAGTCCTTTTTAGAGGAACGGGACGATGAGACAAGGGTAGATTCGCTGATGAATAACCTGGATATGATTTCCACATGCTCAAACATGGTCGTCTGGAACAAGATTTATAAAAAGGAACTGATTAAGGCAAACGGGATGAAATTCGTTGATGACAGGTACAACGAGGATTATCTTTTTGAAAATGAGGTATATCTTACCGCAGAAAGCTTCGCTTCGCTCAACCATTTCTACGGTCACAGATACCACATACTCTCCGATTCCGCATCGAATGCAGGTTCGGCAAAGTTCTTCGATGACGGGATATTCGTTTTGGACAGGGTCGAGGAGCTCTTTGAAAAAAAGGGTTTCAGCCATCATGAAGTCGTCAACGAATACGTCGTAATCATGACCCAAGGACTTTTGAAATCCGATATGGAAAACAGCAAAAAAAAGGATTTCTTCAGAAGGATGAAGCCCTACTACAGAAAGTATGGCCTTTCCTACCGTCTTATTAATAACGTGTCCCTGCCATTCAACATGGCCATAAACATAGCCATCAAACTGTTTTCAGTGAGTGCGTCATTTGCTTCTGTGGCTTCAAGGATTTTCAAGATGATATCCCGCTAGCGGGTGTAGAGGTCCTTTACACGCACGGTATCGTCAAGATAAGGTGTTGAAACTTCATGAAGAACCGTGTTTTCGGTTGCAACAATTGAATGGACAACGCCGGGCTTGATTCTCACCGAATCATTTGGTCCGAAGTATTCCTTTCTGTCCTCGAATTCTATGAATCCTGCGCCCGACAGGATGTACATGGTTTCGTCCTTGTCATTGTGGTAGTGGTAGGAGGTCTGGAATCCTTCCTTGAGATAAAGCTCTTTTGTGAGGTACTTTTCGGTTGAAATCAGTATCTTTTCATATCCCCATGGCTTGTCTATCTTGTTTTCATACTCCTTCTGGACGGTTTCAAGCTCCTTGGATGTGTCTATTGCCATCCAGAAGAGGTTATCTTCCTTATAGTATCCCAATTGGTTGTTTTTTGCAAGAAGAGGGAAAAGGGTCTTTTCGATATCTCCGGTCTTGAACTCGCCGAAATCGAGAATTCCCTTGGTGAAGTATACCCCGCCGTTGATGTACGCGTCAAGGAGAGGCTTTTCCTTAAATGAGGTAATCTTGTCTCCGCTCAAGTCGACGATTCCGTAAGGCGATCTCATCTGTGTCACGAACATTGTCACGTCGTAGTCTGACATCTCGCCCTTTTCAATCATTTTCTTGATGTTCAAGTCGGCCACGATGTCGCCGTTTCTGATTACCACCTGCTTTTCTTCGTTTAATGCTTCCATTCCTAATCGAATGGCATTTAAAGTGCCTAACGGTTCGTCCTCGATGACATAGTGGATTTTTATGCCCTTGTACTCATCGCCGTACCTTTCCTCAATCTTTTCGTGAAGGAACCCTGCCAGGAGGTAGACCTCATTGACATCGGCGTTTTTGAAATCGAATAATTGTTTGTCTAAAATAGCGTAATCGTCCTTAATTTCAACCAACGGTTTGGGAACAGTTTCTGTAATCGGCCTTAGCCTTTTACCAAAACCTCCGCAAAGAATCATTCCAACTGTTTCCAT
>CACWUH010000152.1 GCA_902764015.1 uncultured Methanobrevibacter sp.
CCAATTCTTGAAGTCGATGATATCTATCACACAGACAATATACTGTCCCCGCTTTTGGACAGCATTGTGCATGTGCAGAATATAGTTTTCCTTGAAAGGTCTGATTACCTCGACAATGACGATATCAAAAACGCAATTCTGAAATATGGTGCCGTAAGTACGGACATGTATTATCTCAGTTCTTATCTAACAGATTCGATTTCCTATTATTTTGACGGCGATGCACAAAGCAATCATGCGGTCTGCATTGTCGGATGGAATGATACATACAGCAGATATAATTTTGAAAACGTTCCGATGGGCGACGGGATGGGCGACGGTGCATGGATTGTTAGAAACAGCTGGGGCCCGTCCTGGGGAGATGGGGGCTACTTTTATGTGTCCTATTATGATTCTCAATTTGCAAAGATAAATACAAGTGATTCCTATACCTTTATTTTGAACGACACTGTCAAACTGAATCGGGTCTATCAGTATGAGATTGAAAAAACTTCCTTCATCAACATGTTTGGAGATGAAATGTGCTACAAGAACATTTTCACAGCCCAAGGCGATGAATATTTGGCTGCGGTTTCAACATATTTCCTTGATGCTTGTGATTATAAGGTTACTATTCTATTGAACGGCGATCCGATAACTTCAAAATCCGGAAAGGCGGACATGGGATACTATACTGTCAATTTGGATAATCTGATTCATCTAAACAGGTATGACAATGTCGCGGTAATCTTCAATTGCACAAACGTTAAAAGCGAAGAGGCCAAAATTCCATGCAGTGATGCTAGTTTAACCACCAATCTTTTCGTAGCTGAAGGGGTTTCATACTATTGGGATAACAACCAATGGGATGATATCGGTTCATTGGGTGGTGTTGCATGCATTAAAATGTTCACCACATTTTCCATTGAAAACAAATTGAATCCGTACTTCGAAATTGTCTCAGAGGGAAATCCATGGGACAATAGTTATGTTATTAGCATATCATTGCCTAATGATGCAACGGGCAATGTCTCATTCAATGTCAGTGGCACAGTGTATGTCATCAACATTTCAGAGTCAAGATCAATAATCCTATACAACTTGACTGAAAGCAACAGTACACTGTTAGTCAAATACTCGGGAGATGACATATATCTGGAAAAAACGCTTTCGCATGTTGTCGATACCAATCTTTCAAAAATCGGAACTTTTGAAGAGCTGTCCGCTTTGATAAACTCTTTCAGTGGTGTGGAATTGAAGCTCATGAAGGATTATTATGCATCTGGTCCTGGTGAGGGAATCGACATTTCAAAACAGATTACAATAAACGGCCAGGGTCGCACAATCAATGCGAATCACATTTCCGAAATCTTCAATGTCAATGCAAAAAACGTCGTCCTTAAAAACATCCATTTTGTCGCATCCAACGGATGTGCCATTGAAGTGTGGGGCGATGGATGTTCAATAATTAACTGTACATTTACTGACAACCATGTTTATCATGATAGAGGTGAGGGTGCGGCCATTGATTGGAATGGTGAAAACGGATTTGTAAGCGATTCTACTTTTATTTCAAACAGCGCTTATTTCGGTGGAGCCGTTTGCTGGAACGGTGAAGCAGGTAAAATAGCCAACTGTAAATTTATCAACAATTCAGGTATTCGGGGTGGCGCCATTTATTGGTATAGTGATGGAGCCATTGTGGATAATTGTACCTTTATAAACGATTCGGCAGATTTGGGAGGAGCATTCTTTTCCCGTAATAACACTGTTTCAATTTTAAATTCTATCTTTAATAATACTGGCAGTAATTGCACAGCGGTTTATATCCAATCCAATAATTCTACTATTGCTAATTCTACTTTCACTGATAATTCAAATTTGGATTCAGATTCTTGCGTAATCCTAATGTATGGGGATAATAATAGAATTGTGGATTCAGTTTTCAGAGATAACGAGGGGTGTCTGATTTATATTGGTGGGAATGGTGGAGGAATTTCAAACTCTTTATTTGCCAATAATACCGGCAATTTCATCCGATTATCTGGAATCAATTCGAGCATAACTGGTTCTAATTTAACCGGCAATGAAGGATCAATTTATTTAAACGGTAATGGAACTGTAGTGGATAATTGTTCTTTTGCAAATAATATTGCAGAAAAGTATGGCGGCGCGATTGTTGTTCTTGGGGATGATTGCCAAATCTCAAACTCATCATTCATTAACAACACTGCTGAGTATGGTGGTGCCATATTCTGGCAAGGCGATAA
>CACWUH010000153.1 GCA_902764015.1 uncultured Methanobrevibacter sp.
GAGGACACCTTAAAAGGGGAGTTCGTTGAAATCGAGGCGGACATGGTGGTATTGTCCACTGCAATGGAGCCTTCAAGGGGAACCGAGGAGATTGCCCAAATCCTCAATGTCGGAATCACCGAAGATGGATTCATCAAGGAATCACATCCTAAAATCAAGCCGGTGGCAACTGACGTTCAGGGGATATTCGTCTGCGGAACCGCCCATGAGCCGAAAGACATAACAGACTCAATCATGCAGGCAACCGCAGCTGCTGCCAAGGTCAATGAATATAATTACGGCGGCGTTGAAATCGAGCCGTTCATCGCAGAAATCGACACCGAGAAATGCATAGTCTGCGGAGACTGCATCGCAAGATGCAAGTACAAGTCAATGAGCATTCAGAATGACCAGATATACATCGACCCTATGAGCTGCACAGGTTGCGGAAAGTGCCTTGTGGGATGCAACCAGAGGGCAATCCACGTGAACGGAAACATCGACGAGAAGATCCTGGCCACAATCAAGGGAGTCTTGTCCAAAAAGCGTGAAGGCGAGCGCATGATACTGGTATTTTTGGACAACATCGGATACACCGCAGCAGACAACATCGGCGTCAACAGGCTGAAGTATCCGGAATCCATACATATCATAAAGGTAATATCCGTAAACAGGGTAAGCCCGAAGCATATTCACTATGCACTTGACAACGGTGCCGACGGAGTGTTCATCGGCGAGTTTCCGGGAGACCTCATGTATGACGAGGTTGAGCGAAAGATTCAAAGGGTCAAGGACAGGATTTCAGAGATGGGCGAAAACCCCGAAAGGATCACCTTTTCAAAGGTATATATCCCGTATTTCTCAGGCCTTGCCCGCAAGCTGACGGAATTTGACGCTAAAATCGAGCAGCTGGACGAAGCCGAGCTTTAGATTTCACACCCCAACCGCCACCATCATTTTTTTTATTTTTTTTTGGTCATTCAATTTTTTTCATGAATGTATTAAATATGTTTCATTTCTCCGGAATTTTAAAAACAAATATATTCTATTTCAAAAATATTATATATTATTCATAAAAATCAAAATTTTGGAGTAAATTCATGAAATACAGGAAAGGAATGATTCTCGCAATGCTTGTGATTTTTCTATTCTGCATTGCCGGCGCATGTGCCAGCGATGTCAATGACACTCAAGCGGCCAGTATGGATGATTCGGGAATCGAATTAACGGCAACAGACAATGATTTTAAAGCAATAGACTATGATAATGTAACAACAGATGGGGAAACGCTTTCTTCAGGTAATGGCGAGCCTGCGGATGCGCAAAATGATTTGGATAAATTGGGGGCCAATCCGGGCACATATTCTCAGCTGTCCGGTGAGATAGGTTCTGGAGGAAATGTCGAACTGCAGCACGACTACTATTCCTATGATTCAGGAAGCACAATTGTAGTCACCCAGGCCAATAGTGTCATCGACGGCAGGGGTGCTGTAATTGATATGGCAGGATCAGGTATTAGGGCACTGCATGTAAGCGCTTCCGGTGTGACAATCAGGAATCTGACTATCATGAATGTTAATGCACATGAGTATGGAGGAGCAATCTATTTCAGCGGTGAGGGTTCAGGCACTGTTGAAAACTGCAATTTCACTGCCAACACGGTTTCAGGCCAAGGCAAACACGGCACAATCTATTTCAATAATCGTTGGGGGTCTGTCAAGAATTGTAACTTTGACAACAACAAAGCAACCTCCGGCGGCGGTGTCTATTTCGGCCTGTTTGCTAGTGGAGAGGTTGAAAACTGCAATTTTACCAATAACAGCGCTACTGAGTATTTAGATGACTATGACGGTGGCGGTGGCGTTTACTTTATGGGTGACGGTACAATAAAAAATTGTAATTTTATAAACAACACCGCTTCCATATATGGCGGCGCTGCTGTTTATTTTTTATATGATTATGTGGGAACTATTGAAAATTGTAATTTTGAAAACAACAGAGCCCCAAATGGCGGTGCTGCTTTCTTCTTTAGAGGATGTGATGTGAAAAACTCTAATTTCACTGGCAACAGTGCAAATGATGGCGGTGCAATGTACATGTATCGCCAAACCGAATATGGTACCAACACCATAACGAACTGTAACTTCAATAACAATAAGGCAACTGAAAGTGCAGGATGCCTTTACATCAGAGTTTCAGGCACTGTAGATGGCTGTAACTTTACCAATAATTCAGCTTACTATCAGGGCGGAATCTACTTTAGTAATGACGGGACTGTCAAAAACTGCAATTTCGATAACAATAAGGCAACAGATTCCACTGGAGGCGCTTTTTACATTGCCAATTCAGGCACTGTAACCGATTCAAATTTCACCAATAACGAGGCCGCCACATGGGGTGGTGCAATTTTCTTTAACAGGGGAGGCGCTGTTGAAAACTGTAATTTTATAAATAACACAGCTTCCAATGGCGGCGGTGCGATTTTCTTCACTGAAAGAAGTACCGTAACAGGCTGTAATTTTACCGGCAACCTCGTCAGTCAACGTGGTGAGGGAGGAGCTATCCGGATTAGTTCAGGCACTGTCAGAAATTCCAGGTTCACCAACAACAAGGTAAGCATCTCCTCTGCCGGGGCCATCTGGATTTCCACAGGAAGCATTGAAAACTCCAGTTTCACAAATAACTCAGCACCATCAAATGACGGCGGCGCTCTCAGGATGAATTCGGGAACTGTTTTAAACTGCAACTTCACTGACAACACGGCTGCCAGTTATGGTGGTGCAGTCTACATTAGAGAGAGCAACTGTAATTTCACCAATAACAGGGCAATCTCCAAGGATGGCGGTGCTTTAAGGATTAATTTGGGCCGTATTGAAAATTGCAGCTTTTCCAATAACTCTGTAAATGGGGAAAACGCTAAAGGAGGAGCCGTCTGGCTTAATGGCACTAACGGTGTCGTTTATGGCTGCAGCTTTGTTGATAATAGCGCAAATGGATATGGAAGCCGTGCAGGCGCTATCTACTGGAACGGTAATGATGGCAATCTTTCCGATTGCAGCTTTGTGAACAATTCCGCCACTTTCTTCGGCGGTGCCGTCTACTGGATGGGCAATGATGCGGTTGTTTTCAATTGCAGC
>CACWUH010000154.1 GCA_902764015.1 uncultured Methanobrevibacter sp.
ATAACCAATACCAAGCTATCATGTGCTGAAATAAATATTAAAGTTTAATAGATCTTATAAAGACCATAAATCATTTAAAAATCTTGTTGCCCGTATACTAACTCTCTTGAATCATTGCTAGAATACCCTTCGCTCCTCGAGTAACCCTCGAAACGGGCAGCCTATCCAATGCTGGGTTTCTCCTAATCATCGACAGCGTAAGCTTTCCTCATAAAAGGACCGTAGGCATTGGTCAATAAATGATGCGACAATAATATTATATAAAAGATGATATTTAATTATTTCCAAGAAAAAATAAAAAACACCAGGAAAGATCCTGATGTGAGTGTTTCTTCCCTGTGGTGTATTGGATTATGTACGATTACTCTAACTTTAGCCCAGTGTTTAGTGAATGAAATCAGGATTTCACCATTTAGAGCAATTAAACAATGTGATGTGAACTATAAAAAATAATAATGAACTCTAAAATACTCCGGATATAAACATTAGACTAGATAATCATAATAACCCAAATACGAATCTCAGCAAAGTCATAATAAATTATTACCTTCCGTTTACCCTTCAAAAATGAAAAATGATTGATTGAATCAATCAATCAAATCTTCAAATCTAAATGGTCACTCCCAAGTCGACCTCTTCGGCTATTTCCTTGTACCTATTTCGGATGGTGACCTCGGTGATGCCTGCAACATCGGCAATGTCCCTTTGGGTCTTTCTCTCACCAAGAAGAATGGAGGAGATATACAATGCTGTGGCAGCCACGCCGGTTGGTCCCTTGCCGTTGAGCACGCCAGATTCTTTGGCCTTTCTAACGATTTCGATTGCCTTGGCCTGGACCTCACCGGACAGACCGAGTTTGGAGGCAAACCTAGGAATGTAATCGGATGGAGAAGTTGGCCTCAGCTTGATTTTAAGCTCTCTTGAGAGGAACCTGTAGTTCTTGCCGATCTGCTTTTTTGAAACGCTGGAAGCACCGGACATCTCATCAAGGGTACGAGGCACCTCATAGCGCCTGCAGGCCATATAAAGAGCGGCTGCAACCATGCTTTCAATGCTTCTTCCACGGATGAGTTTCTTTCTGGCGGCTTTCCTATAAATCATTGCCGCATCCTCACGGATTGAACGTGGAATGCTCAGCCTTGAGGACTCACGGTCAAGCTCGCTTAAAGCAAAGGCTAGGTTTCTCTCGCTGGCATTGGCAATTCTCATCCTAGCCTGCCATTGCCTTAAGCGATAAATCTGTGCCTTATTGGCCTCAGGAATATTTCTGCCGTTGCTATCCCTATTCCTGTTATCGATAGTGGTGGTAAGACCCTTATCGGAAATAGTGTAGGTCAATGGCGCACCGGTTCGGGCACGTCTTTCCCTTTGCTCATTGTCAAAAGCCCTCCATTCAGGACCTCTGTCAATCAGGTTTTCCTCAAGAACGCATCCACATTTGGCGCAGGTGACTTCGGCTTTCCTGCTGTCAATGTGCCTTTCGATGGTTCCACAAATCGGACATGCTTCAGATTCAGTCTCACGGAAAATTCCATGCTGAGAAAATCTGCTAGCATAAGTGGTTTTGGTTGTTATAGTATCATCCTCCTTTAAGGACAGGAATAAAATTCCGAAAGTTTTCGACAACTTAAAAACTAATCGTGAAAGGATAAAAAAACAGTTGATCAGTTTTTTACAGACATTTTATTTTTAACGGTAGGTTGTATAAATTCAAGGTACGGTGATTGATTATAATATAATGAGCTTGCAGCGAAATGAAATTCCCATAGAAAACCATAGTACACAAACAAAACGCAAAAAGACTTCACTACTGGGATCGAAACGAGACCAGGTATAACCCTNNNNGCTTGCAGCGAAATGAAATTCCCATAGAAAACCATAGTACACAAACAAAACGCAAAAAGACTTCACTACTGGGATCGAAACGAGACCAGGTATAACCCTCATGCTATGGCCGCAATACCAACAATACTAACCAAATGATAATGATAATGATAATTATCAGTGCAATTTTCACCCGAACTGTTAACACCTAACCAAATTATTATCAGACTATACATCATTTCAAGAATGTATCAGTCTACTAACAATTAAAATAATGCAAGCGAACAGTTGGAAGCAGCGGACTCAACAACTCGGAAAAAAAACCTCGAAGCTTACATCCCTACCCCATCAAACAAGTCTTCT
>CACWUH010000155.1 GCA_902764015.1 uncultured Methanobrevibacter sp.
TTGCCTTCAGGATGCATGATTCAAGAGAGGCAAGTGATGCGAATGCCCAGCAATTGCCCCCTCCACCCTGATTCTTAACAGGAGTGACCATGCCATAATCCCTCAAATCGTATCTGTAGGGCAGATCCAAATCATAATAGGGACCCGACTGAATAATCATATAATTTTGAGAGGAATTGTAATTGAGATTGATTGCTTCACACTCATAAACATCATTTTCAAGGCTTGCGGCATTGTTGAAAAATGAATTCATCAATGATTCGTTGAGAACCGAAGTGTGATTCAGGTTTCTGCTGATTGCCGAGTAAACCGCACCTGCAATGCTTGCGGCAGTGTTGTTGGTGAAACTGTTATTGAATGGAATGAAATTGCCCACCTCATCAATGAATAGCGCTCCACCATCCTTTGCGGTATTGTTGATGAAAGTGGAGTTTTGAAGGGACAGGGAACCGAAAATAGCATAGATTGCCCCTCCGCTATACCTTGCATTGTTGTTTCTGGCGGTCAGATTGGTCAGATTCATATGCGTATACAATGAAGTTATCGCCCCACCCATCCTGGATGTGGAGTTGACTATAACCAGATTTCTAGCATTGAATCTGGACTCTCTAACATATATTGCTCCGCCATACATCTCTGCATAGTTATTGACAAACAATGAGTTTGCAATCTCCAAAGTGCCCTGTTTGAGATATATTGCACCTCCGGATTTCGCATGACAACCCAAAAAGGTAGCATTTTCCAGATATACCGCAGAATTGGAATTAGGCGCATATATTGAACTGCTCGTGGAATTCTTGAAAATCACATTTGTGGCATTGATGACTGAATTTGAATTAGAAGAAATGGCCAGGTTGACCAGAGTCAAATTCTGAAGAGTAAGGGAGTCCAGTACATTAAAGCCAATGCCATTAAAGTATAGGATAGTTTTTTGAGGATCCTGACCGATTATAGTCACGTTTTTCTTATTGACCTGACCGGTTAACCGATACTCACCATCATTCAGATAGTTAACGGAGTTGTCCTTAACCCTGCTTGGAGTAATATTCCGGTACGGATTGTCCGAAGAGCCGTTTCCATTATCATTATCGATATTGGCGTCGAAATAACAGTCAACACCCATCACACTATCCTCATCGCTTGCCTGCAGGGCAGTCTGATTGTCCATATCACAATCTGTCTGATTGTCCATAGCATAAGCTGTTGGAATCAAAACCAGCAGACACAACAGTGAAAATAATGCAATCAATCTTATATTTTTCAAGCCGTTTCCTCCGTTAAACAATTCAAATGCAAAAAAATCGTAAAACGATTTATAATATATCTATATTTGGCTATAATAATATAAATACTTGTTTAAAAAAAAAGGAAAAATTTAATTAATGAAGTTGAACTGCTCTTCATTAATCAAAAGGTAATTTATCAAGGAAGTGTATATAGTATATTCATACAAATCAGGCTCATCTATGAATGTGCAGCCGTTCTGCTGCTCCACTGAGCCGAGAATATGGAAAAACTGGCTTACACTGCTTGCCTCATCACTGTCGGAATAGGAATTTGCCCTTGTAAATGCCACCTTGGCAAATCTTGAGGCTGATGACAAATCACCCGGAAGGCCGATTGCCCCCATTCCTCTTGAATACTCCTCCAAATCCACGCCGAAGCTGTTTTCAGGATTTCTGTTTGACAGTCCCCTGTAGTTGTTCAGATAAAACAATTGCTTGTCGAAAGGCGGATTGTTGGTCATTACCCCAACCGGATTGTCATAGATTTTAAGCCCGTCGGCCATAGGCTCAACCACTATCGCATCCCTTCCGTCGGACAGCATCCAGTGAAGCGGAGAGAGCGGAAGCTCATCTGCAAAGTTGATGTCAACCAGATTGATTTCTGCCAAAAGCTCTCTGGCTTCGGCCACGCTTGCAGCCTTTCCGAGCAGATACGGAATCAGTTCGAATGGAGTGATGTTGACCATGCCCTCCTCGAATTGCCTGTAGACTGCATTTCCTGCAAAGTTAAGCCCTGCAATGGCCAAACCCTTTTCGTTGCATGCATCATAATAGAGGGGATATCCGTCAATGCCTGCAGCGATTCCAATCATTGCATAATGGTTCTTGATGTCATCAATCTTTCTGAATTTGAACACATAGTTTCTGGGAGTCACCGTTACCCTTTCGTTATATGATATCTCATAATCAAAATTGCGACCGAAATAATGGTCATCAGTTATATAATTGCTTGCAGTACACATAATATCACATTCACAAGAAGTTTGAATAGTTCAAAGCTCTCTGCTTAATATTTATGAAACTATCATCGATTAATATTTTTCCATCTTCAAAGACAGTCTGCAGGCAATCCTCGCCTTCGCTGTCGATTGAAACTGTTGTGAATGAACCGTTCTTCCTGATTAGTTTAAATCTTCCGGTCTTTGATTTCTTGCTTGAATCAAGCGGATTTTTAAATATGTCGTGCCATACGCCATCGCGCAGTTGGGCAGAACACTTAAAGGCGTTTCTCTGAGTATCACGGTTCACTGCAGTGTGCAAGCCACCGCCCATACCGAAGATGATGTTCTGAGCAGCCCATCGGGCGGACTTCATTGCATAGAGTATGTCACGGATTTTCTGATAATTTAGGCCGTCACCCCACAGAAGCCCGATGTTGAGGTCAAATACCTTATAGCCCTTGTCTGTGAGATGGCTTCCAAAGCCTTCTGAAAGCAGATTCAGACAGTCAATTGTAGTCGAGACTGGCTCTCCGCTGTCGGGCCTGAACACGACCTTGTTTCCCTCAGTGTCTAAAAATCCCAGAATGGC
>CACWUH010000156.1 GCA_902764015.1 uncultured Methanobrevibacter sp.
TTTGCATTTTTAATAATATTAATTCTTTTTAAAATTTACATAGTAATTTTTTCTTTGTTATGTTTATTCTACTATTGAAAATTGAATATTTTTTAATAGGTTAAAAAGAGTTTATTTGAAGAGGTATATATAAATACCGATTAAAACCCCAAATAGCACATATTGTTTGATTAAATACGAATATATTTTTTAACAGATTTTAGCTCATTTTTAACCAAATAGGCGAAATTTCAGATAATTCTATCCAAAATAATGGTATGTAAAACGTTATAGTTTATTTGATTTTTATGTGTTTTCCGGCTCAGTTTTTCATGATGATACATTCATGCCCTGCCAAACAATCAATTGAATTCTTATGTATCCGCAGCATTCTCCCCAATTATGTACTCGCCCAATTTTCGTTTCAAAAGAATGACAATGAGGACCGTTTGAACTATATCGCTCAATAGGATTGATACAAAAAGGCAACATTTAGAATTGTGAAAAAAGGGTTCTATCAGCAATATGCCAATTATAGCATTATGATTGAAAGGACAATGATGATCAGTATTCAATGCAATGCAATATTATTCGCTCTTACGTAATCCTTTGCACCAAAGGAGTTTGTAATAAGCACGCTTGTCAAGCGGGCAATTCCGTCACCTATCTTGTTGAATGCATAGCTGACATTTGCAATGTAGCCCACTGCAATAATGGCTGATTGACCCAAAAAGCCAATCCAGTACACATCCACAATTCCGTACACATGAAAATATTTATATACCATAACTTTCATAATAGAATTAAAAACAAAAACCGACTAATAGTCGAAAAATGATTGGCAATAATATGAAGTTAATCATGATACAAAAAACAACTGAAGGTTTATTTTGGAGGAAATTATGAAAAAAGGTGAAAAAAGGAAACAGGAGCTATTAAAGATAGGCTATGATATGTTTCTCACACAGGGATATGAGAATACCAGCGTTGACGAAATCATAGAAAAGGCACAAATAGCAAAAGGCACATACTACTACCATTTCGAAACTAAAGAGCAGATGCTCGAAGAAGTCATAGACATGATGATTGATAGCGAGGCAGAAATGGCAAAGCAGATTATCCAAACGGATATTCCGGTACCTCAAAAAATAGTCGGGATACTTACCTCGATGAAACCTAGCGAAGCAGAAGAGCCCATAAAGAACACTCTTTTCCAGCCAGAGAATGTGCTGATGCACCATAAGGGCACATTCAGTGAACGGGACATCACCGTCTTTATAGACATGACCGAAAAACTTCTCGGAGCAGAGAAGGGAACAATGAGCTTCATTTACGGCCTGATTGACAAGAGTGACATGGAGGCAGATGAGTGAACAATACTCAAAGCTACAAATATAAGCCAGTTCTCTTTTTTGGCCTGGCATATCTTTTTACCTGGATATTTTGGATTCCTGCAATCTTTCTGCCGGAAAGCATCAGCCCATTGCTCATGCTGATAGGCCTTATGGCACCAGCCATTGTGTCTACAGTTTTCATTATGCTGTCAGGCTCGGACATGCTTAAGCAAGACTTCAAGAATAAGATGATCGGATTTTACAAAGTAAAATGGGTGAATGTGGTTTGGGCAGTAATCGTATTTGCGATTGTAATAGTCTGTTCCATTCTCCTGTCGCTTCTATTTGGACAGCCACTCAACCAGTTCTCCTTTACTGAAAGCTTCTCTTTTACCGGTGTTGGAATAGCTGGAGCATTCATTACCATTACGGTTGCTTCAATAATTGAGGAAGTGGGATGGAAAGGATACTGTGAGGATTCAATCGGCAACTATATGAACTGGTTTTGGGAATCCATGATTTTTGGAGTTCTATGGTCTTTGTGGCATTTTCCTCTAATCTTTATTCATGGAACCTATCAGGCAGGGCTTATGGTTAATCCCCTTTATGTGATTAATTTCTTTGTGAGCGGAATTCCTATGGGATTTGTCATTACATGGGTTTACCTTGAAAGCGACCGTTCGATATTGGCCTGCATGATATTCCATTTCTTCATCAATTTCATGCAGGAGAAAATAGCGTTGACTCCCGAGACGAAGTGCCTGGAGACGATAGTGATTACATTGGTTGCAGTCATTATAGTCATGGCCAAAAAAGACATGTTCTTTGAAACCCGCCATGTCGGAAGGCTGCTTGAATACAGCTACAAGCAGCAATAATCAGTTGAACCTCCCCTCCTTTTGAGAAGGAGGGGATTCGCAAACCTAAAAAAAAACATATGTTGTTTTTAGGAGATTTTTACTGCACCGTCGTCCCGACGATTATTTTTTAATCCTCTTTGGAGGATGTTTTTACTGGCATTGACGTCCCTGTCATGATGTTT